>NZ_JBHZEJ010000013.1:29495-137487 GCF_042756365.1 Streptomyces sp. NPDC059092 | reverse complement strand
ACGTGAAACACCGCCTCCTGAGGGATCGCGTCCGGGGCATGTTTCACGTGAAACATGCCCCGGACGCCGCGATCAGTTCTGCGCCGCCCACCACTCCTTGAGGGCGGAGACGGCCACATCCTTCTCCATCGGGCCGTTCTCCAGCCGCAGCTCCAGCAGGAAGGTGTACGCCGCACCGATCACCGGCCCGGGGCCGACCCCCAGGATCTCCATGATCTGGTTGCCGTCCAGGTCCGGCCTGATCGAGTCGAGCTGCTCCTGCTCCTGGAGCTGAGCGATCCGCTCCTCCAGCCCGTCGTAGGCGCGGGAGAGCGCGTTCGCCTTACGCTTGTTACGGGTGGTGCAGTCGGAGCGGGTCAGCTTGTGGAGCCTGCTCAGCAGCGGGCCCGCGTCGCGTACATACCGACGGACCGCCGAGTCGGTCCATTCGCCCGTCCCGTAGCCGTGGAAGCGCAGGTGCAGCTCGACCAGGCGTGAGACGTCCTTCACCATCTCGTTGGAGTACTTGAGCGCGGTCATCCTCTTCTTGGTCATCTTCGCGCCCACCATCTCGTGGTGGTGGAAGGAGACCCGGCCGTCCTTCTCGAAGCGCCGGGTGCGGGGCTTGCCGATGTCGTGCAGGAGCGCGGCCAGCCGCAGCACCAGGTCCGGGCCGTCCTCCTCCAGATCGATGGCCTGCTCCAGAACGGTCAGCGAGTGCTCGTAGACGTCCTTGTGGCGGTGGTGCTCATCGCTCTCCAGCCGCAGCGCCGGCAGCTCGGGCAGGATCCGCTCGGCGAGCCCGGTGTCGACGAGCAGCGCCAGCCCCTGACGCGGGTGGGCGGCGAGGACCAGCTTGTTCAGCTCGTCCCGGACCCGCTCGGCGGAGACGATCTCGATACGTACGGACATGTCCTGCATGGCAGCGACGACGTCCGGCGCCACCTCGAAGTCCAGCTGTGCGGCGAAACGCGCGGCCCGCAGCATCCGCAGCGGATCGTCGGAGAAGGACTCCTGCGGGGTGCCGGGTGTGCGCAGCACCTGGGCCGCGAGGTCCTCCAGCCCGCCGTGCGGATCGATGAACTCCTTCTGCGGGAGAGCCACGGCCATCGCGTTGACCGTGAAGTCCCGGCGTACGAGGTCCTCCTCGATGGAGTCGCCGTAGGACACCTCGGGTTTGCGTGACGTACGGTCGTAGGCTTCCGAGCGGTACGTGGTGACCTCGATCTGGAAGCGCTGATCCACGTCGCCGACCCGGGCGTCCTTCTGGCAGCCGACCGTCCCGAAGGCGATCCCGACCTCCCAGACCGCGTCCGCCCAGGGCCGCACGATCCTCAGTACGTCCTCGGGGCGGGCATCGGTCGTGAAGTCCAGGTCGTTGCCGAGCCTGCCCAGCAGGGCGTCCCTGACCGAGCCTCCGACCAGCGCGAGACCGAAACCGGCTTCCTGGAAACGGCGGGCGAGATCGTCGGCGACGGGGGACACCCGCAGCAGTTCGCTGACCGCGCGGTGCTGCACCTGGCTGAGTGCACTGGGGTTGTCTTCATTGGCTTTCGGCACAACAGAAAAGGGTACGTGCCGTGACTCATCCGGTCGTCCCCGTTTCCGGCTCCCCCTCCGATTCACGGGTTTCCGTCAGCGCATGAGATTCTTCCGATCATGTGGAGCAGTCCCCAGCACTTCGCCACAGCGCACATCGTTACCATGCGTGGACGCAGCAACCGACAACCACCAACGGCAGCAGACGATGACGAGGGACGGGCGAGCGCGTGGCCGAGGCGGCAGACTTCCAGGGGACGGGCCATTCCGCTGCCCGCCGATGGCTGCGGCGCACAGCCCCCCTCCTCGCCGGAGTACCGCTCATGGCGAGTCTGCTGGCCGGTACGACGGCCCCCGCGGCCCAGGCCGCGACAGAGGCCACCGGGGGCCGTACGGTCCATGTGGCGCTCGACACACTCGCGCCCAGCGCCCCGGTGAAGGGCGACACGCTCACCATCTCGGGGACCGTGACCAACGAGGGCAAGAGCACCGTCAACAACGCGCAGGTGGATCTGCGGGTCGGGCCACGTATGGCCGGCCGTACCGCCATCGACGACGCCGCTGCGCGCTCCGGGGTCTCGGGTGACGTGGCCCCGATCGGCGGACCGTACAAGGTCGTCATCCCGAAGCTCCCGGCCGGGATCCCGCAGGACTTCGCCCTGTCCGTCCCCGTCGGCAAGCTGGGGCTCGACGAGGACGGGGTGTACCAGCTCGGCGTCTCGGTGACGGGACAGACCTCGGCCGCCCCGTACGACCAGGTGCTGGGTGTCCAGCGCACCTTCCTGCCCTGGCAGCCCGACGATACGGCCAAGAAGACCCAGGTCACCGCTTTGTGGCCGCTGATCTCTGCCACGCATCTCTCCGCCGAGACCGGGCCGGACGATCAGCAGACACCGGTCTTCGAGAACGACGACCTGGCCGAGGAGCTGGCGCCCGGCGGACGGCTGGAGCAGATGGTCTCCCTCGGCAGCCAGTCCCCGGTGACCTGGGTGATCGATCCCGACCTGATCGCCACGGCCGACGCCATGACCAGGAACTACAGCGTCAAGAGCGGCGACACCACGGTGCCGGGCCGCAACCAGGCCGTGGCGATCAAGTGGCTCGACTCCCTGGAGAAGGCGGTCAAGGACGGCAAGGTCGTGGCGCTGCCGTTCGCCGACCCGGACCTGGCCTCGCTCGCCCACCGCGGCAAAAGCGTCTCCGGCGCCCTCAGCCATCTCCAGCCGGCCACCGACGTGGCCGACGACACCGTGGAGACCATCCTCCACGTCAAGCCGTCCGTGGACTTCGCCTGGCCGGTGGACGGCGCGATCGACCCGTCGATCGTCGACGTGGCGACCTCGGCGGGCGCCCACAAGATCATCACCCGCAGTGACAGTCTCCAGGACAACCTCGCGTACACCCCGAACGCCGCACGGCCGATCGGGGGCGGCACGACGGCCGTCGTCGCGGACCATCGGCTCTCGACCGCCTTCCAGAGCGACATGTCGGCGTCGAGCAGTTCCACCCTCGCCGTCCAGAAATTCCTCGCCCAGTCGCTGGCCGTGACGCTCCAGGAGCCCGACAACGAGCGCAACGTCGTGGTCGCCCCACAGCGGACGCCGACGGCGGCTCAGGCGCAGTCGATGGCGCGCGCGCTGCGCGCGCTGGAGTCCGAGCGCTGGACGGAGCCGACGGACCTGATCGCGGCGGCAGCGGTCAGCCCGGACGCGGACGCCACCACGAAGGTGCCGAGCGCCGCCCACTACCCGAAGAAGCTGCGCGGCCAGGAACTGCCGACCCAGACGTTCCTCGACATCAAGAAGACGCAGGACCGCTTCGACAAGTTCAAGGCCATCCTCACCGCACCGGACCGGGTCGCCGCCCCCTTCGGCAACGCGATCAGCCGGGCGATGTCGACGTCCTGGCGCGGCGACCCGAACGGCGCCGCGCAGTACCGGGACACGGTCGACATCTATCTGCAGAGCCTCACCGACGAGGTGCGGCTCATTCCCAAGTCCGTGCTCACCCTGTCCGGGCGCAGCGCGACGATCCCGGTGACCGTCCAGAACCAACTGCTCCAGGGCGTCCAGAACCTGGTGCTGCGCCTGAAGTCGGACAACCCGACCCGACTGAAGCTCGACGGTGATCTGGCCGTCGCGGAACGGCCGATCAAGATCGACGGCGGGCACAGCCAGTCGGTGAAGTTCACCGGCGCGGGCAATGCCAACGGACCGGTGCAGGTGACCGCCCAGCTCTATACGGTGGACGGCAAGCTGTACGGCGGTCCGATGACCTTCCAGGTGAAGGTCTCGGAGATCACGCCCACCGTGATGCTCGTCATCGCGGGCGGTGTGCTGCTGCTGGTCCTCGCCGGGGTGAAGATGTACAGCCAGCGCAAGCGGGCCGTGGCCCGTAAGGCGGGTGCCGGACCCGCGGACGGCGGCGACGACGGCGAGAAGGGCGACGACGGCCCGCACGGCGGCAACGGTGACGGCGACCGGGGCGGCCAGGAAAGCACGGACGCCACGGACCCGGACGCCACCGGGTCCGGTACGGCCGGCCCGGACGCCACCGGGGGCGCGCACGGGGCGAAGAACACGCCCGGCCCGAAGGCCGTCGAGGACACAGATCCCGGGCAGCCGAGTGACCCGACACCGGACACCGGTCCGGAAAGCGCGGACGCGTCGGGCGCGGGTGAGAAAGTGGACCGTTGAGCGATGTCGTGGCCGGTCGGCCGGGGACGATGAGGTGGGGTAACCATGAACGCGCCGTACGACGGTGACCGTGGGCCTGGCACGGGCGGCGATCCGGCAGGCCAGGTCCCGCCGCCTCCGCCACCTGCCCAGGACCCGTATGTCCAGGACGCCTACGCACAGGACCCCTACTGGGCGCAGGACCTGTCCGCGCAGGATCCGGTGACCGAGGCGCTGTACGACCGCGCCTCGCACCCTCCGCCGCCTCCCGGCACCTATCCGGACCGCCAGGACCTGTACCGGCAGCCGTACGCCCAGCAGCCCGCGCCCGATCCGCGGATCTGGGCGCAGACCCCGCCGCCCGAGCCCTCGGGCCCCTCCCGCCTTCTGCCGTACGGGGAGGACGCGCGGACCACCCAGTTCACCGGCGTCGACGACCTGGTTTCCCGGGCCGCCGACGAGGGCCCGGCACCGGACGCGTTCGCGCACCTCTACCGGGACCAGCAGGCCACGGCACAGGCCGTGGCGCCGCCGGAGCCCGAGGCGGTTCCCGCGGCGGCGCCCGCCAAGAAGTCGGGTGGCAAGGCCGCCGGCCTGCTCAAGTCCAGCGCGCTGATGGCCGCGGGCACCCTGGTGTCCCGGCTCACCGGCTTCGTACGGAGCCTGGTGATCACCGCCGCGCTGGGAGCGGCGCTCCTCGGTGACTCGTTCACCGTCGCCTACACCCTGCCGACGATGATCTACATCCTCACCGTCGGTGGCGGCCTCAACTCCGTCTTCGTACCGCAGCTCGTGCGGGCGATGAAGAACGACGACGACGGTGGCGTCGCCTACGCCAACCGGCTGCTCACCCTCGTCATGGTCGCGCTCGGCGCGATCGTGGCGCTGGCCGTGTTCGCGGCGCCCGTGCTGGTCCAGGCGATGTCGGACCCGATCGCCAGCGACGCCGCCGCCAACAACGTGGCCGTCACCTTCGCCCGCTACTGCCTGCCCACGATCTTCTTCATGGGTGTGCACGTGGTCATGGGCCAGATCCTCAACGCGCGCGGGAAGTTCGGCGCGATGATGTGGACCCCGGTCCTCAACAACATCGTCATGATCACCACGTTCGGCCTGTTCATCTGGGTGTACGGCACCGCCGCCGACTCCGGCATGACCGTGGGGACGATCCCGCCGGACGGCGTACGGCTGCTGGGCATCGGTACCCTCCTCGGTCTCATCGTCCAGGCGCTCGCGATGATCCCCTACCTCCGGGAGACCGGGTTCCGGTTCCGCCCCCGGTTCGACTGGAAGGGCCACGGGCTCGGCAAGACGGTCAAGCTCGCCAAATGGACCGTCCTGTTCGTCCTCGCCAACCAGGCGGGTGTGCTGGTCGTTACCCAGCTCGCCACCGCCGCGGGCAAGGCGTCCGGCACGGACGGCGCGGGCATCCTCGCTTACAGCAACGCCCAGCTCATCTGGGGCATGCCGCAGGCCATCATCACCGTCTCGGTCATGGCCGCCCTGCTGCCCCGGATCTCCCGCGCCGCCAGCGACGGCGACCCGGGCGCGGTCCGCGACGACATCTCCCAGGGGCTGCGCAACTCGGCGGTCGCGATCGTCCCGATCGCCTTCGCGTTCCTCTCCCTCGGTGTGCCGCTCTCCATCCTGATGTTCTCGTCCAGCGGCCTGGAATCGGCGCGGTCCATGGGCTTCATCCTGATGGCGTTCGCCCTCGGGCTCATCCCGTACTCCGTGCAGTACGTCGTCCTGCGCGGCTTCTACGCCTACGAGGACACCAGGACGCCCTTCTACAACACGGTGATCGTCGCCGCGGTCAACGCCGCGGCCTCCGCGGTCGCCTATGTCCTGCTGCCCCCGCGCTGGGCCGTGGTCGGCATGGCCGCGTCGTACGGGCTGGCCTACGCGGTCGGTGTCGGCGTGGCCTGGCGCAGGCTGAAGAAGCGGCTGGGCGGCGATCTGGACGGCGGACGCGTCCTGCGGACGTACGCCCGGCTCTGCCTGGCGTCCGTACCCGGCGCCCTCGCGGCCGGCGCGGTCGCCTACTTCGTACTGGAAGGTCTGGGCAGCACGGCCCTCTCTTCGATCGTCGCCCTGATCGGCGGCGGCATCGTCCTGCTGGGGCTCTTCTTCGTCGCGGCGAAGAAGATGCGGATCGAGGAGATGAACGCCATGGTCGGCATGGTGCGAGGCCGCCTCGGACGGTGAGGCGGCCCGGCCGAGTACAACCATCACCGGCTACCGCGTGTCGTGCATAGCGTCCGGCTGTGGGCACAATTGGTTTGGCTGTTGAACAGGGCGCAACGGATGGGGAGGCAGGAGCGACGGTGGCGGAACGTAGCACGGCTGCCGTCGACGTGGCCGGTAACAGCGGCGATGAGCCGCTGACCGCCAAGGCGGACAAGGCCACGACCGACGGGTTGGCGAAGGCCCAGGACACGGCGGAGCGGTCGGCCGCCGACACGGGCAGCGAGCGGCAGGACACCGAGCCGGGCGGCGCGGCGCCCGAACTCCACAGCGGCCACAGACTCGCCAGACGCTACCGCCTGGAGGAGTGCGTCACCCGTCTGGACGGTTTCAGCAGTTGGCGTGCCGTCGACGAGAAACTGCGCCGCGCGGTCGGTGTGCACCTCCTGCCCGCCGACCATCCGCGGGCCCGTTCCGTACTGGCCGCGGCACGGTCCGCCGCACTGCTCGGCGATCCCCGCTTCGTCCAGGTCCTGGACGCCGTCGAGGAGGGCGACCACGTCTACGTCGTCCACGAATGGCTGCCGGACGCCATCGAGCTCACCGCTCTGCTCGCCGCGGGCCCTCTGGAGGCCCACGAGGCATACCAGCTCGTCAGCCAGGTCTCCCAGGCGATGGCCGCCGCGCACCGCGAGGGGCTGGCCCATCTGCGGCTGACGCCCGGCGCCGTCCTGCGGACTTCCACCGGCCAGTACCGGATCCGCGGTCTCGCCGTGAACGCGGCCCTGCGCGGTATCCGCGCCGACCGGCCCCAGCGCACCGACACCGAGGCGATCGGCGCGCTCCTGTACGCCGCGCTCACGCAGCGTTGGCCGTACGAGAGCGACGCCCACGGCCTCTCCGGCCTCCCCAAGGGGGTCGGGCTGATCGCCCCCGACCAGGTACGCGCCGGCATCCACCGCGGTCTCTCCGAGCTGGCGATGCGGGCCCTGGTCAACGACGGCGCCACCGCCTCCCGGCAGGAGCCACCGTGCACCACGCCGGACGAGCTGTCCGCGGCGGTCGCGGAGATGCCCCGCATCCGGCCGCCGGAGCCCACGTTCGCCGCCCCGCCGGAGTACCAGCGCACCACGTACCAGCAAGGCACCTACGGGCGCACCCAGCCGGGTGCCGGGATGGCCTCCCCGACGCCGGTGCTGGCCCCGCCGCCCCCGCTTCAGAGCCGGACCGGCAAGGCCCTCAAGTGGACCGTCGCCGCGCTCCTCATCGCCGCCCTGGGCCTGGGGAGCTGGCAGGTCGCCGACAAGCTCCTCGACAAGGACCGCGGCACGACCGACACGACCCCTACGCAGAGCTCCACGGGAGACAGCGACAAGGCCGTGAAACCCGCCAAGCCCCTCAAGATCGACGACGCGACGGAGTTCATGCCCGAGGGATCCGGGATAAGGCCGGAGCTGGTCGCGAACGCCACCGACGGCGACAGCAGCACGGCCTGGATCACCAAGCAGTACTGGAACTATCCCAATTTCGGTAACCTCCCCGGCCACACCCAGGGCAGCGGAATCGTCGTCGACCTCGGCAGTGTGAAGGACGTGTCCGGTCTCGACATCCGTATGTACCGGTCCGGTCAGAAGGCCGAAGTGCTGGCCGCCGCCGCGGACGCGTCGGATCCGACGTCGCTCTCGGACTTCTCCCAGCGGCTCACCAAGCTGGAGACGGCGGGAAGCACGGTGAAGGCCACCCTCGACAAGCCTGTGCGGACCCGGTACGTATTGATCCACATCACTGAGCTGCCGCAGGACGGAGGATCCACCACCCGCTTTCGCGGAGGCATCTCGGAGATCCAGATCAACGGCTGACCGGAGACAGGGGAGGGGCTCACCGTTGGACGACGCCGCACTGGGCGACTTGAGCGACCAGGACCTGCTGAGCGCTCATGTCACGGGCCACCCTCAGGCCTTCGGCGAATTGGTACGGCGCCACCGCGACCGGCTCTGGGCCGTCGCCCTCCGTACTCTCGGGGACCGTGAGGAGGCGGCCGACGCCGTGCAGGACGCCCTCGTCTCCGCCTTCCGGGCCGCCCACACCTTCCGTGGGCAGTCCGCCGTCACCACCTGGCTGCACCGCATCACCGTCAATGCCTGCCTCGACCGGGCCCGCAAGGCGGCGTCGCGCAAGACCTCTCCCGTGGACGACACCGAGCGGCTGGAGCAGCTTCTCGAACCCCATGAGTCGGCCGAGGCGCCCGCCGAGCGGCAGGACCTCCACCGGGAGCTGCTGGCGGCGCTGGCCACGCTCCCCGTCGACCAGCGGGCCGCCCTGATCCTCGTCGACATGCAGGGTTACCCGGTGGCGGAGGCCGCCGCCGTGCTGGAGGTGCCCATCGGCACCGTGAAAAGCCGCTGCGCGCGCGGTCGGGCCAGACTTCTCCCGCTACTCGCCCATCTACGCGCGGGCACCAGGGATAACAGCGGTTCCGAGCGGGGAAGGAACCGGACGCCGCGGGCATCCGTCCCACCGGCATCGGGACCAAAGGATTCAGGATCGAGCGATCCTGCTGGAGTGAAGGGCGGAGGTGGGCGCGCATGACCTCTACGACCGACACCGCTCAGCATCCGGATGTCTCGGAGATCTCCGATCTCGCCGAAGGTCTGCTGACACCGGACCGCAGTGCCGATCTACGGGAGCACCTCGACGGCTGCGTGCTCTGCTCCGAGGTCCACGACTCCCTCGAAGAGATCAGGGACCTGCTGGGCACCCTGCCGGGGCCGCCCCGGATGCCCGCCGATGTCGCGGGCCGTATCGACGCCGCACTCGCCGCGGAAGCCCTCCTCGACGCGACCGCGCCCGACAAGTCCACCGCGTCCGATGTGTCATCGGCGTCGGCTGGGGCTGTGGACTCCGCCGATGTTTCACGTGAAACATCGCCCGCGTCCGAGCCGCCGCCCCTCACTGCCGCACCGGTGGCAACAACGGAAACCGTACGGGCCGACCGCCCCGCCGGACGGCCGAAGGCAGCCACCGGGCCCGGCCGCGGCGGGCCGTCACGCCTGCGGCGTCGCCGTACCGCTGTCCTGGGTGCCGTGATCGGAACGGCCTTCGTGGGGATCGGCGTGCTGCTGCTCCCGTCGCTCCACTCCTCGGACTCCGACGAAGCGTCCAAGACGGCCAGCGCCGCCGCGAACGACAGCGAGCAGTTCTCCGAGACACGTCTCCAGGACCGCGTGGACACCTTGCTGGCCTCGGGCGCCGATGCCGGGACCGAAAGCGAGACCAAGGCAGGCCGACCCCGCTCCATGGAGGGCGACCGGGGAGGAGCCTCGAACTCTCCCCTGCTCACTCCCGCGCCCGTCGTCCCGGCCTGTGTCCAGCGGGGCATCGGCAGCCGTCTGTCGGCGCTGGCCGCGGAGCGGGGCACGTACCAGGGAAACGACGCGTATCTCGTTGTCCTGCCGCACTCCGATGACAGCACCCGGGTCCAGGCCTACGTGGTCGATGCGACCTGTGTGAAGAGCGCTCCCTCGACCGACGGAGCCGTCCTGCTGACACACTCCTACCTCCGCCGCTGAGGCTCCTCGCGTCGAGCCGGGAGACCTCGGGAATGCGGGACCCGTAGGATCCGTTGGATGGGGTGAAAGTCGTTGATCCGGCCCCAGTAGTGCAGTCTGCAGAGACGAGGAAGAAACCCGTGAGCGACGTCCGTAATGTGATCATCATCGGCTCCGGGCCCGCCGGCTATACGGCCGCGCTGTACACCGCGCGCGCATCACTGAAGCCGCTGGTCTTCGAGGGCGCCGTCACCGCCGGTGGTGCGCTGATGAACACCACCGATGTGGAGAACTTCCCGGGCTTCCGCGACGGCATCATGGGCCCGGATCTGATGGACAACATGAGGGCCCAGGCCGAGCGCTTCGGCGCCGAACTGGTTCCGGACGATGTCATCTCGGTCGACCTCACCGGTGACATCAAGACGGTCACCGACACCGCGGGCACCGTGCACCGGGCCAAGGCTGTGATCGTCACGACGGGCTCCCAGCACCGCAAGCTCGGTCTCGCCAACGAGGACGTGCTGTCCGGACGTGGTGTCTCCTGGTGCGCCACCTGCGACGGCTTCTTCTTCAAGGACCAGGACATCGCCGTGATCGGCGGCGGGGACACCGCGATGGAGGAAGCCACCTTCCTCTCGCGCTTCGCCAAGTCCGTCACGATCGTCCACCGCAGGGACACGCTGCGCGCCTCCAAGGCCATGCAGGAGCGTGCCTTTGCCGACCCGAAGATCAAGTTCGCCTGGGACAGCGAGGTCGCCGAGATCCACGGCGAGCAGAAGCTCTCCGGGCTGACCCTGCGCAACACGAAGACCGGCGGGACCTCGCCGCTCGCGGTGACCGGGCTGTTCATCGCGGTGGGCCACGACCCGCGCACCGAGCTGTTCAAGGGCCAGCTCGACCTGGACGGAGAGGGCTACCTCACCGTGGCCGCCCCGTCGACGCGGACGAACCTCTCCGGCGTCTTCGGCGCCGGCGACGTCGTCGACCACACCTACCGCCAGGCGATCACCGCCGCGGGCACCGGCTGCTCCGCCGCCCTCGACGCCGAGCGCTTCCTCTCCGCGCTGAGCGACAGCGAGAACGCCGAGCCGGAGAAGACCCCCGCCGTCTGACCATCACTTCCCATCCACACCCCTCAACCCGTAAGGAGGCCGCCGTGGCCGGCGACCTGAAGCATGTGACCGACGATTCTTTCGACGAGGACGTTCTCAAGAACGCCAAGCCCGTCCTGGTGGACTTCTGGGCCGCCTGGTGCGGACCGTGCCGCCAGATCGCCCCGTCGCTGGAGGCCATCGCCGCCGAGCACGGCGACAAGATCGAGATCGTCAAGCTCAACATCGACGAGAACCCGGCCACCGCCGCCAAGTACGGGGTCATGTCCATCCCCACCCTGAACGTCTACCAGGGCGGAGAGGTCGTCAAGACCATCGTCGGCGCCAAGCCCAAGGCCGCGCTCGTCCGCGACCTTGACGAATACATCGGCTGACGAAACAGCAGGCGTCGGCAGACGCACGATGTTTCACGTGAAACGGGTCCGTCCCCCCGCTCGGGGGACGGACCCGTTCTCCGTTCTGCTCACCGCGGCCTGCTTCAGAGCGGTCGTAGCGCCGGTTCCTTCTTCACCGCTCCCAGGAGCCGGTCGAGCGCCAGCTCCACGTCTTCCTTCCAGGAGAGCGTGGTGCGCAGCTCCAGCCGTAGCCGTGGGTATCTCGTGTGCGGGCGCACCGTCTTGAAGCCCACCGCGGTGAGATGGTCGGCGGGCAGCACACAGGACGGCTCTTTCCAGCGGCTGTCACCGAACGCCTCGATGGCCTTGAAGTCCCGCCGCAGCAGATCCTTCGCCACGGTCTGCACCATCACCCGGCCGAGCCCCTGTCCCTGATAGCCGGGCATGACCCAGGCCGTCATCAACTGGACGGCGTCCGGCGAGACCGGGCTCGTCGGGAACGCCAGGGAACGCGGTACATAGGCGGGGGGCGCGTACAGGACGAAGCCGACCGGCAGATCATCGATGAAAACGATGCGCCCGCAGGATCCCCACTCCAGCAGGACGGCCGAGATCCACGCCTCTTTCTCCGAACCCGCCCGGCCCGCCCCTGCCGCGGCGTCACCACTGACCGGATCAAGTTCCCAGAAGACACACGTACGGCAGCGATGGGGGAGGTCCGAAAGGTTGTCCAGCGTGAGCGGTACGAGCCGACGCCCCATGGAGGCTGTTCCTCACTTCTTTCCCCTGCCGCACTCTGAGCGCCCGCCGACGCGCTCCGTTCCCGGAGCAGGCCGCCGACAAAGCCACCGAGCACGCCTAGGGTCTTTCGTTTGGGTCTGGCTTGCAGGGAGCGCCCGCCGCGTCAGCGGCTGATGTCACTGCGGGCACGCGAGCCCAGCCACACCCAAACGAGAGGCCCTGGTCCCAGTCCAGCCGACACCAGTTGGCCGCGGCTCGCCGATCGCATGGCCCTCGCTCTCCTTCTGAGGTGGATCAAGGTGGATGGCGCCCTACCAGAACGCATCGTATCCACTGGAGATGACCGGGACACCTGGGGAGCACAAAGGGCGGGCCGTGTTCCGGTCAGCGTGGAACACGGCCCGCCCCAAGGGTGCGGTGGAGCCTCAGCTCTCCTCTTCGTCCTCGGTGTTCTCGGAGAGCCCCTGGTCCAGGACACGCCCCTCACCGGGGGCGAGAGTGCCGAGGATCCGGTCCAGATCGTCCATCGAGGCGAACTCGACGACGATCTTCCCCTTCTTCTGTCCGAGGTCGACCTTCACCCGGGTCTCGAAGCGGTCGGAGAGCCGCGACGCCAGATCGCCCAGCGCCGGCGACAGCCGGGCACCGGCCCTCGGGCCCTTCGGCTTGGAGGTGGTCTGCGGACGCGACCCCATCAGGGTCACGATCTCCTCGACCGCTCGTACGGAGAGACCTTCGGCGACAATGCGGTGTGCCAGCCGGTCCTGCTCCTCGGAGTCGTCCACCGACAGCAGCGCCCTGGCATGACCGGCGGAGAGCACTCCGGCCGCGACCCTGCGCTGCACCGGAGGGGAGAGACGCAGCAGCCGCAGGGTGTTGGAAACCTGCGGACGCGAACGCCCGATCCGGTCGGCGAGCTGGTCGTGCGTGCAGTTGAAGTCCTTGAGCAACTGGTCGTAGGCCGCGGCCTCTTCCAGCGGGTTCAACTGAGTCCGGTGCAGGTTCTCCAGCAGTGCGTCCAGCAGCAGCTTCTCGTCGTCCGTGGCGCGGACGATCGCGGGGATGCGCTCCAGCCCGGCCTCCCGGCAGGCCCGCCAGCGCCGCTCGCCCATGATCAGCTCATAGCGCTCCGGGCCCACCTGCCGTACGACGACGGGCTGGAGAAGCCCCACCTCCTTGATGGAAGTGATCAGCTCGGCAAGCGCGTCCTCGTCGAACACCTCACGGGGCTGCCGGGGGTTCGGAGTGATCGAGTCGATCGGCACTTCCGCGAAATAGGCCCCGGCCACGGCCGGTTCGGGCGCCGCCTCCCGCTCCGGTACGACGGTCCCAGACTCCGGGGAGACGGTGGCCGTCGGCAGCGACGTCACCTTCGCGGCGGCGACCCCCCGCTCCGCCGTCAGCACCGGGGCACCACCCGGAGAAGCCGTGGCCACTCCGGGGGCGGTCACCGGCTGCTCCTGCGGAGCGGCAGGGATCAGTGCACCGAGCCCACGCCCCAATCCTCTACGTCGCTCGCTCACTGGATCCCCTCCGACATGCTCTGCTGACTGTTCTGGATACCCACATGGGCCTGCTGGGAGTCGTAGTGGACCCCCACCCCCCGCAGGGCGATCTCACGGGCGGCTTCGAGATACGAGAGGGATCCACTGGAACCCGGATCATAAGTCAGCACCGTCTGCCCGTAGCTCGGCGCCTCCGAGATGCGGACGGACCGAGGAATGCTCGTCCGCAGCACCTCGTTGCCGAAGTGGCTCCGCACCTCGTCCGCCACCTGCGAGGCGAGACGCGTCCGGCCGTCGTACATGGTGAGCAGAATCGTCGAGACATGCAGCGTGCGGTTGAGATGGGCCCGCACCAGATCGACGTTCCGCAGCAACTGACCCAGTCCTTCCAGCGCGTAGTACTCACACTGGATAGGAATCAGCACCTCCGCACCCGCGACCATCGCGTTGACGGTCAGCAGGCCGAGCGAGGGCGGGCAGTCGATGAGGATGTAGTCCAACGGCTGCTCGTACGCCTCAATCGCCCGTTGCAGTCGGCTCTCCCGCGCCACCAGGGACACCAACTCGATCTCCGCACCGGCGAGATCGATGGTGGCCGGGGCGCAGAAGAGACCTTCGACGTCCACGACCGGCTGGACCACCTCGGAGAGCGGCTTGCTCTCCACCAGGACGTCATAGATCGACGGTACTTCGGCATGGTGGTCGATCCCCAGCGCCGTGGAGGCGTTGCCCTGCGGATCGAGGTCTACCACCAGCACGCGCGCACCGTGGAGCGCCAGGGAGGCGGCGAGGTTGACCGTGGTGGTGGTCTTGCCTACGCCGCCCTTCTGATTGGCGACCACCATGACACGTGTCTGTTCGGGGCGGGGCAGACCCTCGCCGGCCCGGCCCAGCGCCTCCACCGCCAGTTGGGCAGCATGACCAATGGGGGTGTCGTCCAACGGGGGCGGTGTTTCACGTGAAACATCCTCCCCCTGCGACTCGGTGCGGGGGCCGGGGACCGGATCGGTCATCGGTCCCGCGATGTTGGCGTCGGACCGCAAGGATTCACTCTCCTCGACTTCAGACTCGCAATGGACAGAGCCTGCCATGCCTTCGGGGTCGTGAACCAGCGAGGCCCGTGGATCTGTGGATGAATCCGCGTCTGTGGACAACCCCGCCCCCCGTACGAGGGGTTTTCGGCCGCGCGGTGTGGCAGACGCGCGGCCTCGGGTGATGATGCCCTGCAGCAATGAGCGACGTTTCACGTGAAACACGATGCACGCGCTGCGGGGCTAGACCATCACGACACTCCGCAATGCATAGGTATGGCAGCTTGTATGGACCATCACTGATAGCCACTGAGGACTGTACGTCTCAACGGCGGCGCCGCGCACGGCCGGCCCGCGCGGCTTTGGCCCGCTTCGTCGCGAACCTCACACCGCCGGGGCTCTCCCCGACCTCCACCCGCACCACCGTGGCGAGCGGATCAACGATGCCCTCCCCGACCTGAAGCACCGAGGCCTCCACCACGCCGAGCTTGCTCAGCGCCGCCCGGGCCCCGTTGATCTCCTCCTCGGCCGTGTCGCCCTTCAGCGCCAGCATCTCGCCGTAGGGACGAAGCAGCGGCACCCCCCAGCCCGCCAGCCGGTCCAGCGGCGCCACCGCCCGCGCCGTCACCACATGGACCGGCTGGAGCGTACCGAGAACCTCCTCGGCCCGGCCGCGTACCACCGTCACATGGTCCAGGCCCAGCAACTCGACCACTTCCTGGAGGAAGTTCGTCCGCCGCAGCAGCGGCTCCAGCAGCGTGATCTTCAGGTCGGGCCGTACCAGAGCCAGCGGGATCCCGGGAAGACCCGCGCCGGAGCCGACGTCGCAGACCATCACTCCCTCGGGCACGACCTCGGAGAGCACCGCGCAGTTCAACATGTGCCGCTCCCACAGGCGCGGCACCTCACGGGGGCCGATCAGACCGCGCTTGACGCCCGCGTCCGCCAGCAGCTCCGCGTAGCGGACAGCCTCCGGAAAGAACTCACCGAAAACAGTGCGCGCCTCGTCCGGTGCGGGGGGAAGCTCTGCTGCCTCCGTCACGGGAACCGTCCTTCCATACCGAACCACCCACCGGTGGCTGACTATCAGGCTGACAAAGATCGGCCCCGCCTGCGCGACAGGCGGGGCCGAAGACGTTGAACCACTCAGGCAGGGAGCACCACGACGAAGCGCTCGGGCTCCTCGCCCTCGGACTCGCTGCGCAGACCGGCGGCGGCGACCGCGTCGTGCACGACCTTCCGCTCGAAGGGCGTCATCGGGCTCAGCTTCACCGGCTCACCGGTGCTCTTCACCTCGTCCGCCGCCTGGGCACCCAGCTCGGCCAGCTCGGTGCGCTTCTTGGCCCGGAAACCCGCGATGTCCAGCATGAGCCGGCTGCGGTCGCCGGTCTCCCGGTGGACAGCGAGCCGCGTCAGCTCCTGAAGTGCCTCCAGGACCTCGCCGTCGCGCCCCACCAGCTTCTGAAGGTCCACACCGGCCACGTCGCTGATGATCGAGACCGCGGCCCGGTCTGCCTCGACGTCCATGTCGATATCGCCGTCGAGATCGGCGATGTCGAGCAGGCCCTCAAGGTAGTCGGCCGCAATCTCCCCTTCCTGCTCCAGGCGGGTCAGGGTGTCGCCCCCCTCAGGGGCGGCGGAGATGGTGCCTTCCGTCACGGATGGACTCCTTTTTACTTCTTGGTCGGGTGCGTGGGCCGCTGCTGACCCTTGCGCTGCCCTGACTTGGCCTTCTGGCGTGTGGCACCGGCGGCGGGCTTGCCCGACGGCTTGGACGTGGTGTCCTGCGCCTCGTCCTTCTTCTGCAACGAGGTCTTCGCCTGCGGCTCGGCCGGCTCGGAGTGACCGGACTCCGGCTTGTCCGTACCCGCCTGGGCCGCGGCGGCCTGCCGCTGCGCCTTGGTCTGGCGCTTGGGCTGCTGGCGCCTGGCCGCGGCGCCCGCCTCGGCCTCGGCGGCGGCGGTGTCGCTCTTGATCACCGTGCCGTCGGGCTGTGCGGCCAGACCCGATTTGCCCAGACCCACGAAGAACTTGCGCTCGTTGTCGTTACGGTCCGGCCCCTTGGCCACGATCGCCTGCACGACGGAACGCTTGCGGCGGGACCGCACCTCGCCGTGCGTGGTGATGTTCTTCAGCAGACGCTGCAGGTACTGGTCCTGCGCCTTGCTCCCCGGGGTCGGGTTCTGGTTGATCACGTACATCTGCTGGCCCATGGTCCACACGTTGGTGGTCAGCCAGTAGACGAGCACACCCACGGGGAAGTTCACGCCGGTGACGGCGAAGATCAGGGGGAAGATGTACATCAGCATCTTCTGCTGCTGCATGTACGGCGTCTTGACCGTCAGGTCGACGTTCTTCGTCATGAGCTGGCGCTGCGTGTAGAACTGCGACGCCGACATCATCACGATCATGATCGCGGTGACGATCCGCACGTCGGTCAGCGACGCGTTGAGCGACGCGACCTTCTCGCTGCTGTCCAGGAACTTGGCGGCCAGCGGGGCGCCGAAGATGTGCGCCTGTCGCGCACTGTCCAGCAGCCCCTGGTTGATCACCCCGATGGTCTTGCCGCTCGCGATGCTGGAGAGCACGTGGTAGAGCGCGAAGAAGAACGGGGACTGCGCCAGGATGGGCAGACACGAGGAGAGCGGGTTCGTACCCGTCTCCTTGTACAGCTTCATCATCTCTTCGGACTGACGCTGTTTGTCGTTCTTGTAGCGCTCCTGGATCGCCTTCATCTTGGGCTGGAGCACCTGCATGTTCCGCGTCGACTTGATCTGCTTCACGAAGAGCGGGATCAGGCAGATGCGGATCAGTACCACCAGGGACACGATGGACAGTCCCCAGGCCCAGCCCGTGTCGGGGCCGAAGATCATCCCGTACAGCGAGTGGAACTGGACGATGACCCAGGAAACCGGTGTGGTGATAAAACTGAAGAGACTGGCAATCGTGTCCACTAATCAGGCTCCTTGAGCTTTGGGCGAGGTCTCTGCGGCCGGGCTGGGGGTGTCGGGGGCCGATCCCCCGGAAGGCACGTCAGCAGCGGGCCGCCCGCCCTTACCGCCGCGCCACGCGTTGCGCAGCAGTTCATGCCATCGCGGCCGTTTACGCGGCGGGACATGGTCCACGCCGCCCGGCGACCACGGATTGCACCGCAGAATGCGCCAGGCGGTCAGCGCCGTGCCCTTCACCGCGCCATGGCGGTCGATGGCCGTATATCCGTAGTGCGAACACGACGGGTAGTACCGGCAGACGGGCCCGAGGAGCGGGCTGATCGTCCACTGGTACAGCTTGATCAGAGCCAGCAGCGGGTACTTCATCGCGCGCCCCCTCCCAGCAGCCGCTGGAGAGCGGCGTCCAGGTCTCGGGCCAGCAGTGCATGATCGGCGTCGCCTGATCCGGGCAGCGCCCGTACGACAACCAGGCTACCGGGGGGCAGTGCGGGCAGGCGGTCGCGTATGAGATGGCGCAGGCGCCGCTTCACACGGTTCCGTACGACCGCTCCGCCCACCGCTTTGCTTACGACGAAACCCGCACGCACCGGGGAAGCGCTCTCCCCAGGCGCGTGCGGGTCCGTTGCACCGCTGTTCATATGGACGACGAGAAGCGGGCGTCCAGCCCGGCGTCCTCGCCGTACCGCGGTCGCGAAGTCCTCGCGCCGCCTCAGCCGATTCTCGGTAGGCAGCACGTCATGACCTGTTTTTCAGCAGGCGATCAGGCGGACAGACGGGCGCGACCCTTGCTGCGACGCGTCGCGAGAATCGCGCGGCCGGCACGGGTACGCATCCGCAGCCGGAACCCGTGGGTCTTGGCACGACGGCGGTTGTTCGGCTGGAAGGTGCGCTTGCTCACTCGGGGGCTCCAGAAAATGATGTGTGGATGGCGGGACATCGCCTGGCTGTCACCGTGCGCCCACGAGAAGCTCAGAAGCTCGCGTTCACGCCCGAGTGCACCGCTTCACAACCACAGATCGTGATCTTTGCCCATCGGAGGCAGGCGGCAGCAGCCATCGACAACTCGACCTGGTCACGGTACGCGCGGCTACGCCATCCGGTCAAACCAGCTCAGTGCCGGACTCCATTGTGCACAGCCTGTGGACAACAACTTGAACCGCGCGGGTCGGCCTGACTACCTTGGCGGAGACCGCTCCTATGCGCCGGTCGGTCTTCACCCCGGCTTTCCCCGCCGGCCTTCCCACCCCGTCCCGAGAAGCACACATTCGTGGGACCAGCGAGAGAGCGTGCCTTGTGGCTGATGTACCTGCCGATCTTGCCGCAGTGTGGCCACGAGTGCTGGAGCAGCTCCTCAGAGAGGGCCAGCAGGGCGTGGAGCCCAAGGACAAACAGTGGATCGAACGGTGCCAGCCCCTGGCCCTGGTCGCCGACACCGCGCTGCTCGCCGTCCCCAATGAATGGGGCAAGCGCGTCCTCGAAGGGCGCCTCGCCCCCCTCATCAGCGAGACCCTGAGCCACGAGTGCGGCCGGCCCATCCGGATCGCGATCACCGTCGACGACTCGGCGGGCGAGCCCACCCCTCCGGCGCCGCCCGTTCCCCAGCAGCACCGCTACCAGGGTCCGCTCCACGACGAGCCGCGGCAGGACGACGCGTACGACGGCTACGGGCACCGCCCCTCCGACGACGGCATGCCGTCCGTACGCCCCGCCTACCCGGACTACCAGCAGCAGCGCCCCGGCGCCGGGGCCTGGCCGCGCACCCAGGAGGACCTGTCCTGGCAGTCCCGCTCCGGCGGGTACCAGGACCGCGACCCGTACGCCACCGCCCGGCCGCAGCACCACGACTACCGGCAGCCCCAGGGCCAGGACAGGTCCCCGTACGAGCAGCCCACCGACCACCACGCCCGGCACGACCGGCACGACCTCCAGGAGCCGCCGGCGCCCCGGCACGGCGGCGGGCAGAGCGTGGGCCGCGCGCGCGCCGGAGCGCCGGGGCCGCTGGGCGCCCAGCCCGCCCCCGCGGCGGGCCCCGGCGAGCCGCAGGCCCGGCTCAACCCCAAGTACCTCTTCGACACGTTCGTCATCGGCGCGTCCAACCGCTTCGCGCACGCGGCGGCGGTCGCCGTCGCCGAGGCGCCGGCCAAGGCGTACAACCCGCTCTTCATCTACGGCGAGTCCGGGCTGGGCAAGACCCACCTGCTGCACGCCATCGGGCACTACGCGCGCAGCCTCTACCCCGGTACGCGGGTGCGGTACGTCAGTTCCGAGGAGTTCACGAACGAGTTCATCAACTCGATCAGGGACGGCAAGGGCGACACGTTCCGCAAGCGCTACCGGGATGTCGACATCCTCCTGGTCGACGACATTCAGTTCCTGGCGTCCAAGGAGTCGACGCAGGAGGAGTTCTTCCACACGTTCAACACGCTCCACAACGCCAACAAGCAGATCGTGCTCTCCTCGGACCGGCCGCCCAAGCAGCTGATCACTCTGGAGGACCGGCTGCGCAACCGCTTCGAGTGGGGACTGACCACGGACGTCCAGCCGCCGGAGCTGGAGACCCGTATCGCGATCCTCCGTAAGAAGGCGGTCCAGGAGCAGCTCAACGCGCCGCCCGAGGTGCTGGAGTTCATCGCCTCGCGGATCTCGCGCAACATCCGCGAGCTGGAGGGCGCCCTCATCCGGGTCACGGCGTTCGCCTCGCTCAACCGGCAGCCGGTGGATCTCGGGCTCACCGAGATCGTGCTGAAGGACCTCATCCCCGGCAGCGAGGACGCGGCCCCGGAGATCACCGCGACCAACATCATGGCGGCGACCGCCGACTACTTCGGGCTGTCGGTGGACGACCTCTGCGGCTCCTCGCGGAGCCGGGTGCTGGTGACGGCGCGCCAGATCGCGATGTACCTCTGCCGGGAGCTGACCGATCTCTCGCTGCCGAAGATCGGTGCCCAGTTCGGCGGGCGTGACCACACGACGGTCATGCACGCGGACCGGAAGATCCGTGCGCTGATGGCCGAGCGCCGCTCCATCTACAACCAGGTGACCGAACTCACCAACCGCATCAAGAACGGCTGACAGCGAGAGCGGCCTCACGGCGCTCACGAGGGCGCCCGGGACCCCGTCCGACACGGTCCCGGGCGCCCTTTCGCCGTTCTGGACGGCTCGCGGCGCCGCCTCCGAGGGCTCGCGGCACCGTCCCTGAGGGTTCGCGGCGCCCTCCCGGACGGCTCGCGGCGTGTCACCGGCCGCCCTCGCTGTTCGAATACGCGGCGGCACGGAAGCCTTCTCCACAGATTCGGGCAGAATCTTCCGTCCACAGCCTGGGGACCCAGGAGTTGTCCCGATCGTGTCCACAGGGCAGGCCGTCGCCCGGACATCGCTCCAGGTCAGGGGGGTGTGGATTTGTGGTTGACGCCGCTCCACAGCCTGTGGACGAATTTTCTGTCCACAGGGCCTCCGGGATCTTGTCCACCGGCGGCCCACAGGCAACCCTCCGTCGCCCACAGCTTCTCCACAGCCCTGTCCACTGTTCGGCAACGAAACACCCGGGGTCGCTGAGTCGAGTGAAAGGCGTCACATCAAGGAGGTCGGTTGGGCTGTGGGGAACGTGGGTAAAACTGGGGACGCGGCTGGGGAGAAGTCAGGGTGTCCTGTGCATGGGGTGTGCAGAACTTTCGCCTGTCCACAGAAGAGCCGAGTTCTCCACGGCTCCGCCCACAAGCCCGGTGGATAAAAAAACGGGCTTGACCTGCGCATACGACGTTATCCACGGTTTCCACAGGACCTACTACTACTACCCCTGAGAGTTAGCCAGGAGTCCGTTTCGAAGCAGGGCCTGTGCACAACTTCGCGGCCGACCGTCCGGAACGTCTCGCCTCGGCTTGACCCGCGACAGCACCGAGTGTCGGCGCCGTAGGTCAGACTGGTCCCCGGCATCACAGCCGACGACGAAGGCCAGCAGGGCGAGCGAGCAACAGCAGGAGGCGGTTCCGGTGAAGATCCGGGTGGAGCGCGATGTACTCGCGGAGGCGGTGGCCTGGGTGGCCCGTAGCCTTCCGGCCCGTCCGCCGGCGCCGGTGCTCGCTGGCCTTCTGCTGAAGGCGGAGAACGGCGCGCTCAGCTTCTCCAGCTTCGACTACGAGGTTTCGGCGCGGGTCTCGGTGGACGCGGAGGTGGAGGATGACGGCACCGTCCTCGTCTCCGGCCGGCTGCTCGCCGACATCTGCCGCGCGCTGCCCAACCGTCCGGTGGAGATCTCCACAGACGGTGTACGGGCGACGGTCGTCTGCGGCTCCTCCCGCTTCACGCTCCACACACTGCCTGTGGAGGAGTACCCGGCGCTGCCGCAGATGCCGACGGCCACCGGCACCGTGCCCGGTGAGGTCTTCGCCTCGGCCGCCTCCCAGGTCGCCATCGCCGCGGGCCGCGACGACACGCTGCCCGTCCTGACCGGCGTACGGATCGAGATCGAGGGCGACACGGTCACCCTGGCCTCGACCGACCGCTACCGCTTCGCGGTCCGTGAGTTCCTGTGGAAGCCCGAGTCGCCGGACATCTCCGCGGTCGCCCTGGTGCCCGCCAAGACGCTGCTGGACACCGCCAAGGCGCTCACCAACGGCGACACGGTCACTCTGGCGCTCTCCGGTTCCGGCGCGGGCGAGGGCCTGATCGGCTTCGAGGGCGCGGGACGGCGTACGACGACCCGGCTGCTCGAAGGTGATCTGCCGAAGTACCGCACGCTCTTCCCGACCGAGTTCAACTCGGTCGCGGTGATCGAGACCGCCCCGTTCGTCGAGGCCGTCAAGCGCGTGGCCCTGGTCGCGGAGCGGAACACCCCCGTACGGCTCAGCTTCGAGCAGGGCGTTCTCATCCTCGAAGCCGGTTCCAGCGACGACGCACAGGCTGTGGAGCGCGTCGACGCCCAGCTCGACGGCGACGACATCTCGATCGCCTTCAACCCGACCTTCCTGCTGGACGGTCTGAGCGCGATCGACTCCCCGGTGGCCCAGCTCTCCTTCACGACGTCCACGAAGCCGGCGCTGCTCAGCGGTCGCCCGGCCGTCGACGCCGAGGCGGACGAGGCGTACAAGTACCTGATCATGCCGGTACGCCTGAGCGGCTGACCCCACAGGTGAGTGGCCGGGTCCGGGCGTAGGCTCGGACCCGGGTACGAATCGCCTCAACGCTTAAGGAACGCCTGATGGAGCTCGGTCTTGTGGGTCTCGGCAAGATGGGCGGCAACATGCGCGAGCGCATCCGCCGCGCCGGACACACCGTCATCGGATACGACCGCAATCCGGATCTCGCGGACGTCCACAGCCTCAAGGAGCTGGTGGACAAGCTCAAGGGTCCGCGTGTGGTGTGGGTGATGGTTCCCGCGGGTGCCGCGACCCAGGCGACGATCGACGAGCTCGCCGAGCTGCTGTCCCCCGGTGATGTCGTGGTCGACGGCGGGAACTCCCGCTGGACCGACGACGAGAAGCACGCGGTCGAGCTGGGCATCAAGGGCATCGGCTTCCTCGACTGCGGTGTCTCCGGCGGTGTCTGGGGCCTCGACAACGGCTATGCGCTGATGTACGGCGGTGACGCGGAGCATGTGGCGAAGGTGGAGCCGATCTTCGACGCGCTCAAGCCCGAGGGGAACTTCGGCTCCGTGCACGCCGGCAAGGTCGGCGCGGGCCACTTCGCCAAGATGGTCCACAACGGCATCGAGTACGCCATGATGCAGGCGTACGCCGAGGGCTGGGAGCTGCTGGAGAAGGTTGACTCGGTCACCGATGTCCGTGAGGTCTTCCGCTCCTGGCAGGAGGGCACGGTCATCCGCTCCTGGCTGCTGGACCTGGCGGTCAACGCGCTGGACCAGGACGAGCACCTGAACCAGCTCCGGGGGTACGCGGAGGACTCGGGCGAGGGCCGGTGGACGGTCGAGGCGGCCATCAACCACGCGGTGCCGCTGCCCGCGATCACCGCGTCGCTCTTCGCGCGGTTCGCCTCGCGCCAGGAGGACTCGCCGCAGATGAAGATGGTCGCGGCGCTGCGCAACCAGTTCGGCGGCCATGCCGTCGAGTCGGCCGACGGCAAGTAGTGACATCCGGGGAGGTCCGCGCACAGCCATGCACGTGACGCATCTGTCGCTGGCCGACTTCCGGTCGTACGCCCGGGTGGAGGTGCCCCTCGACCCGGGCGTCACCGCGTTCGTGGGGGCGAACGGGCAGGGCAAGACGAATCTGGTCGAGGCGGTCGGCTATCTGGCGACGCTCGGCAGCCACCGGGTCTCGTCGGACGCGCCGTTGGTCCGGATGGGCGCGGAGCGCGCGGTGATCCGGGCGGCGGTCACGCAGGGCGAACGCTCGCAGCTCGTGGAGCTTGAGCTGAACCCCGGCCGGGCGAACCGGGCCCGTATCAACCGGTCGTCGCAGGTCAAACCGCGTGACGTGGTCGGGATCGTACGGACGGTGCTGTTCGCGCCGGAGGACCTGGCGCTGGTGAAGGGCGATCCGGGCGAGCGCCGCCGGTTCCTGGACGAGCTGATCACCGCGCGGTCGCCGCGGATGGCGGGGGTGCGGTCGGACTACGAGCGCGTGCTCCGGCAGCGGAACACGCTGCTGAAGTCGGCGGCGATGGCGCGGCGGCACGGCGGGCGTGGCATGGACCTGTCCACGCTGGACGTCTGGGACCAGCATCTCGCGCGCGCCGGTTCGGAGCTGCTGGCGCAGCGGGTCGATCTGATCGCGACGCTGCAGCCGCTGACGGACAAGGCGTACGAGCAGTTGGCGCCGGGCGGCGGTCCGGTCACGTTGGAGTACCGTTCCTCCGCCGGTGGCCCGGGCGGTGACGAGCCGGGCGGTTCGCCGGGCGTCGATGGTCCGGGCGAGCCGGGCGCCGGGTCCTCGCGCGACGAGCTGTACGCGCATCTGCTGGCGGCGCTGGCCGAGGTGCGCAAGCAGGAGATCGAGCGGGGCGTGACGCTGGTCGGGCCGCACCGGGACGATCTGGTGCTGAAGCTGGGCCGGCTGCCGGCGAAGGGGTACGCGAGCCACGGCGAGTCCTGGTCGTACGCGCTGGCGCTGCGACTGGCCTCGTACGATCTGCTGCGCGCCGAGGGCAACGAGCCGGTGCTGGTGCTGGACGACGTGTTCGCCGAGCTGGACGCGCGGCGGCGGGAGCGACTGGCGGAGCTGGTGGCTCCGGGTGAGCAGGTGCTGGTGACGGCGGCGGTGGACGACGATGTGCCGGGTGTGCTGGCCGGGGCGCGGTTCGCGGTGGCCGAGGGTGCGGTGGAGCGCGTATGAGTCCGTTGAGTCCGGGAACGCCGGGGGGCCCAGGGGCGCCGGGTCCTCGGTGGCCGGGGGGCCGCGGGGTGCCCGCGGAGCTGCCCGAGCCGTCCGCCGGGGCCGTGCCGCCGTCGTCGGCGGCGTCGGTGCCTGAGCCGTCCGGGGTGGATCTGGCCCGGGTCGCGCTGCGGGCGGCGAAGGAGCAGGCCCGCGCCCGGGGCAACGCCGTACAGCAGAAGAAGCAGGCCAGGCGCGGTGGCGGGCTGCGGTCCGGCGCGCGGGCCGACGGGCGTGATCCGCTGCCGCTGGGTGCGGCGATCAACCGGCTGATCATGGAGCGGGGCTGGGAGACCCCGGCCGCCGTGGGCGGGGTGATGGGCCGCTGGCCGCAGATCGTCGGGGAGGACCTGGCGAAGCACTGTGTGCCGCAGCGTTACGACGACGCCGAGGACGCGCGGGTGCTGACCGTGCAGTGCGACTCGACGGTGTGGGCGACGCAGTTGCGGCTGCTGGCGCCGCGCCTGGTGGCGCGGCTGAACGAGGACCTGGGCCACGGCACGGTCCGGATGATCAAGGTGCTGGGACCGGGGGGCCCGCCGCAGCGGTACGGCCGCCTCCGGGCGCCGGGGTCCACGGGGCCCGGCGACACGTACGGCTGAGGCTCCGCTCCCGTCCCTTCTGAGCGCCCGTCCCGCTGAGCGCCCGTGGCCTCGCGCGTCCTGGGACCTCGTACGTCCCCGTACTCCCCGCGTCCTTGTATCCCCTGCGTATCCCCCGCGTTCCCGGTGCCCGCGCGCGGCACCGATTCTCCTCACGAGCCGTCCTTCTTACGGGGGACGGCTCGCCCCGTTCCGTGCCGCCCGGTGGCGCTGTGACCTGGGAGAGCGCCTGGGGAGATTGAGGTGTCCCTCACCGTAGTGGGAGGTTGACAGGCCGAAGCGCTCAACGCCGGTGTGAGCCTCTTGGAGCCCCTTCCCGAATATGGGGAGTCGGAGGCTGCTCATCCAGGGCGGCACATGCGGACTCAGGTACCGGCAAACCCCCATTCGGGTCGGCGCTACCGGTAGACTGATGGGAAATCCCGCGCTGCTTGCGGGGGACTGTCAACAGATGCTGACACAAGCCGAACGACGCAGCCGCTCCCGCTTGCTCGGAGGACGGCCTGTGCTGTGCCAGAAAGGGCGCTTCGTGGCCGATTCCGGCAACCCCAAAGAGAAGACCCCGTCCGTCGCCACTGGCGAGCACGGCGAGGTGACCGCCGCGTACGACGCCAGTGCCATCACCGTTCTTGAGGGCCTGGACGCGGTCCGCAAGCGGCCCGGCATGTACATCGGCTCGACCGGTGAGCGCGGGCTGCACCACCTTGTGCAGGAAGTCGTCGACAACGCCGTCGACGAGGCGATGGCCGGGCACGCGGACACGATCGACGTCACGATCCTCCCCGACGGCGGGGTCCGGGTGATCGACAACGGCCGCGGGATCCCGGTGGGCATCGTTCCGTCCGAGAACAAGCCGGCCGTCGAGGTCGTGATGACGGTGCTGCACGCGGGCGGCAAGTTCGGCGGCGGCGGTTACGCCGTCTCCGGCGGTCTGCACGGCGTGGGCGTCTCCGTCGTCAACGCGCTCTCGACGAAGGTCTCGGTCGAGGTCAAGACGGACGGCTACCGCTGGACGCAGGACTACAAGCTCGGTGTGCCGACGGCGCCCCTGGCCCGTAACGAGGAGACGTCCGACTCCGGTACGACCGTGACGTTCTGGGCCGACCCGGACGTCTTCGAGACGACGGACTACTCCTTCGAGACGCTGTCGCGGCGCTTCCAGGAGATGGCCTTCCTCAACAAGGGCCTGACCCTGACCCTGACGGACGAGCGCGAGTCGGCGAAGGCCGTCGTGGGCGCGGACGTCGCGGGTACGGACGCGGTGGAGGGCGCGGACGAGGAGCCGCCGGCGCGTACGGTGACGTACTTCTACGAGGGTGGCATCGTCGACTTCGTGAAGTACCTCAACTCGCGCAAGGGCGAGCTGATCCACCCGACGGTCATCGACATCGAGGCCGAGGACAAGGAGCGGCTGCTCTCGGTCGAGATCGCGATGCAGTGGAACGCGCAGTACAGCGAGGGTGTGTACTCCTTCGCGAACACGATCCACACGCATGAGGGCGGTACGCACGAGGAGGGCTTCCGCGCGGCGATGACCGGTCTGGTCAACCGCTACGCGCGCGAGAAGAAGTTCCTGCGGGAGAAGGACGACAACCTGGCGGGCGAGGACATCCGCGAGGGTCTGACCGCGATCATCTCGGTGAAGCTGGGCGAGCCGCAGTTCGAGGGGCAGACGAAGACGAAGCTGGGCAACACGGAGGCGAAGACCTTCGTCCAGAAGATCGTGCACGAGCACCTGACGGACTGGTTCGACCGTAATCCGAACGAGGCCGCGGACATCATCCGCAAGTCGATCCAGGCCGCCACGGCCCGGGTCGCGGCCCGTAAGGCGCGGGATCTGACCCGTCGCAAGGGGCTGCTGGAGAGCGCGTCCCTGCCGGGCAAGCTGAGCGACTGCCAGTCGAACGACCCGTCGAAGTGCGAGATCTTCATCGTCGAGGGTGACTCCGCCGGCGGTTCGGCGAAGTCGGGCCGTAACCCGATGTACCAGGCGATCCTGCCGATCCGCGGCAAGATCCTGAACGTCGAGAAGGCGCGGATCGACAAGATCCTCCAGAACACCGAGGTGCAGGCGCTGATCTCGGCGTTCGGCACGGGGGTGCACGAGGACTTCGACATCGAGAAGCTCCGCTATCACAAGATCATTCTGATGGCGGACGCCGACGTCGACGGCCAGCACATCAACACGCTGCTGCTGACGTTCCTGTTCCGCTTCATGCGTCCCCTGGTCGAGGCCGGGCACGTCTATCTCTCCCGCCCGCCGCTCTACAAGATCAAGTGGGGCCGGGACGACTTCGAGTACGCCTACTCCGACCGGGAGCGCGACGCGCTGGTCGAGCTGGGCAAGCAGAACGGGAAGCGGATCAAGGAGGACTCGATCCAGCGCTTCAAGGGTCTGGGCGAGATGAACGCCGAGGAGCTGCGGATCACCACGATGGACGTCGACCACCGGGTGCTCGGCCAGGTCACGCTGGACGACGCGGCCCAGGCCGACGATCTGTTCTCGGTGCTGATGGGCGAGGACGTCGAGGCGCGGCGGTCCTTCATCCAGCGCAATGCCAAGGACGTCCGCTTCCTCGACATCTAGTCGGTCACCGCTGACGGATTCGACAAGGCCGAAAGGAACACTGACCAGCGATGGCCGACGAGAACACCCCCGCAACACCTGACAACGCCGACGACTCCGAGAACTCCGGCGTCCCCGGCACCCCTGGGACCCCTGTGGTCCAGGAGGTGGTCGAGGCGGTCGAGGGCCTGGCGATGCGCGTAGAGCCCGTGGGGCTCGAAACGGAGATGCAGCGCTCGTACCTCGACTACGCGATGTCCGTCATCGTGTCGCGCGCGCTGCCGGACGTACGGGACGGCCTCAAGCCCGTCCACCGGCGCGTGCTGTACGCGATGTACGACGGCGGTTACCGGCCCGAGAAGGGCTTCTACAAGTGCGCCCGCGTCGTCGGTGACGTGATGGGTACGTACCACCCGCACGGCGACTCCTCGATCTACGACGCGCTGGTCCGCCTCGCGCAGCCGTGGTCGATGCGGATGCCGCTGGTGGACTCCAACGGCAACTTCGGTTCACCGGGCAACGACCCGGCCGCCGCCATGCGGTACACCGAGTGCAAGCTGATGCCGCTGTCGATGGAGATGCTCCGGGACATCGACGAGGAGACCGTCGACTTCACGGACAACTACGACGGCCGCAACCAGGAGCCGACGGTGCTGCCGGCGCGGTTCCCGAATCTTCTGATCAACGGCTCGGCGGGTATCGCCGTCGGTATGGCCACGAACATCCCGCCGCACAATCTGCGGGAGGTCGCGGCCGGCGCGATGTGGGCGCTGGAGCACCCGGAGGCCTCGCACGAGGAGCTGCTGGACGCGCTGATCGAGCGGATCAAGGGTCCTGACTTCCCGTCCGGCGCGCTGGTCGTGGGCCGTAAGGGCATCGAGGAGGCGTACCGTACGGGCCGCGGCTCGATCACGATGCGCGCGGTGGTCGAGGTCGAGGAGATCCAGAACCGCCAGTGCCTGGTGGTCACGGAGCTCCCGTACCAGACCAACCCGGACAATCTCGCTCAGAAGATCGCCGATCTGGTCAAGGACGGAAAGGTCGGTGGCATCGCCGACGTCCGCGACGAGACGTCCTCCCGTACGGGGCAGCGCCTGGTCGTCGTCCTGAAGCGGGACGCGGTCGCCAAGGTCGTCCTGAACAACCTGTACAAGCACACCGATCTCCAGTCCAACTTCAGCGCGAACATGCTGGCGCTGGTGGACGGGGTGCCGCGCACGCTGTCGCTGGACGCGTTCATCCGGCACTGGGTGACGCACCAGATCGAGGTCATCGTCCGGCGTACGAGGTTCCGGCTGCGCAAGGCGGAGGAGCGGGCGCACATCCTGCGCGGTCTGCTCAAGGCGCTCGACGCGATCGACGAGGTCATCGCGTTGATCCGGCGCAGCGACACGGTCGAGATCGCGCGTGAGGGCCTGATGGGGCTGCTCACGATCGACGAGATCCAGGCGAACGCGATCCTGGAGATGCAGCTCCGCCGGCTGGCGGCCCTGGAGCGGCAGAAGATCGTCGCGGAGCACGACGATCTCCAGGCGAAGATCAACGAGTACAACGCGATCCTGGCGTCGCCGGAGAAGCAGCGGCAGATCGTCCGCGAGGAACTGACCGTCATCGTCGACAAGTTCGGTGACGACCGGCGTTCCAAGCTGGTCCCCTTCGACGGTGACATGTCCATGGAGGACTTGATCGCGGAGGAGGACATCGTCGTCACCATCACGCGTGGCGGCTATGTGAAGCGTACGAAGACGGACGACTACCGCTCGCAGAAGCGCGGCGGCAAGGGTGTCCGCGGGACGAAGCTCAAGGAAGACGACATCGTCGACCACTTCTTCGTCTCCACGACCCACCACTGGCTGCTGTTCTTCACGAACAAGGGCCGGGTCTACCGGGCCAAGGCGTACGAACTGCCGGACGTCGGCCGGGACGCGCGGGGTCAGCACGTGGCCAACCTGCTCGCTTTCCAGCCGGACGAGCAGATCGCCGAGATCCTGGCGATCCGCGACTACGAGGCCGTGCCGTATCTCGTTCTCGCAACAAAGGCGGGGCTGGTCAAGAAGACCCCGCTCAAGGATTACGACTCTCCGCGGTCGGGCGGTGTCATCGCGATCAACCTCCGGGAGACCGACGCGGGCGCGGACGACGAGCTGATCGGCGCCGAGCTGGTGTCGGCGGAGGACGATCTGCTGCTCATCAGCCGGAAGGCGCAGTCGATCCGGTTCACCGCGACGGACGACGCGCTGCGCCCGATGGGGCGTGCCACGTCCGGGGTCAAGGGGATGAGTTTCCGCGAGGGCGACGAGCTCCTCTCGATGAATGTCGTCCGGCCCGGTACGTTCGTCTTCACTGCCACGGACGGCGGCTACGCGAAGCGGACCGCTGTCGACGAGTACCGCGTCCAGGGCCGTGGCGGCCTCGGCATCAAGGCCGCCAAGATCGTGGAGGACCGCGGGTCGCTCGTCGGCGCGTTGGTGGTCGAGGAGACTGATGAGATCCTTGCCATCACCCTCGGCGGTGGTGTGATTCGCACGCGAGTCAACGAAGTCAGGGAGACGGGCCGTGACACCATGGGCGTCCAACTGATCAACCTGGGCAAGCGTGATGCCGTCGTGGGTATCGCGCGCAATGCCGAGGCGGGCCGTGAGGCTGAAGAGGTCGACGGGACCGATGACCCGGGGACCGATGAGGCCGGTACGGCCGAGGTCGCCGGAGGCAGCAAGCCTCCGGCCGGGGAGCACGAGGAGTAAGCGTGAGTGGAGCCACGGGCGCCGGATCGGCCGCTTCAGGAGCGAACGGTGCCCGTGGCCCTGCCACGGACTCCCAGGGGGTTACCGTGACCGACACCCGGGGGAACAAGCCCCCGTTCGAGACCTATGGCGCTGGGCAGCCGCAGCCGGCCGCCCAGCCGTACCACCCGCCGCAGGCGTATCCCTCTCCGGGCGGCGGAGCCACTCAAGCCGGACAGGGATCCAAGCCGGCCGGACAGCAGGGCCAACAGGGAGCTTCCGTGACATCTGCCCCTTCCGCCACCGGAACCGCCGGAGGCGGCGGTTCCGCCGCACCGACGACGGGACCCGCCGCCGCGGCGGTACGCCTGCCGAGGACGGGCGCGCGGACCACGCCCCGGACGCGCAAGGCGCGGCTGCGGGTCTCCAAGGCCGACCCGTGGTCGGTGATGAAGGTCAGCTTCCTGCTCTCCATCGCGCTCGGCCTCTGCACCATCGTGGCGGCGGCGGTGCTGTGGATGGTCATGGACGCCATGGGCGTCTTCTCGACCGTCGGCGGGACGATCAGCGAGGCCACGGGATCCAACGAGAGCAACGGGTTCGACCTCCAGTCGTTCCTGTCGCTGCCGCGGGTGCTCGTCTTCACGTCGGTCATCGCGGTGATCGACGTGGTGCTGGCGACCGCGCTGGCCACGCTCGGGGCCTTCATCTACAACCTTTCCGCGGGCTTCGTGGGCGGCGTCGAGCTGACGCTCGCCGAGGACGAGTGAGGTCCGGGTATCGATTTTGGGGCTGGCCCTGAAGTGCGCTAATCTTCAGGGGCAGCGCGGGGCTATAGCTCAGTTGGTTAGAGCGCATCCCTGATAAGGATGAGGCCACAGGTTCAAATCCTGTTAGCCCCACCGCGAGTATCGGCCCGTACGGATCTCTCCGTACGGGCCGATCGCATTGCACGGTACTTTCCACGTCGCCCTGTCTTTTCATACTGTCCTGTTTTCGCGCTGTCCTGTCGGCCCGTGCCGACTGAGCGACCGTTCTTTTACTGTCGGTGTCCGGCCGTGACGACGGCGGGAGTTGGGGTCGGACAGGTCACCGATCGATATCGATCGGTGTGTATAGTCGGGCGCCAGAAGTCCCCTACGTCAAGGAAAGACGAGGTCGCGCGGTGAAGAAGCTTCTTTTGGTCGCACTGGCTGCCATCGGCGGGCTCCTCGTGTACCGCCAGATCCAGGCGGACCGCGCCGAGCAGGATCTGTGGACCGAGGCGACGGACTCCGTGCCCGCAGGTTCGGGTGTGTGAGACGCAGCAGTCCTGATGCGAGCCCCGGTCGCTGAGCGGCCGGGGCTTCGTGCTGCCCGCTGGTGTGGCCCTGGTGGCGCCCGCTGTCCCGGTTCCGCCGCCGTCCGCTGTCCCCCGGCCTCCTCGGTGCCCGCTGTTCCGGCCCTCGTGGCGCCCGCTGTTCTGCCCGGGCAGACAGCGGTGCGGCCGCCGGGGCAGGATGGACCCCCGCAGACGGAACGCGACAGCGGGCAGAGGCAGGGGGAGAGCGCGTGAACGGGCAGCGCAGCAGGGGCCGGGTGGCGTCGGCCGCGACATCGGTGATGTGCGTGGCGGCGGCCGTGAGCGCGGCCCTGGCGCTGCCGGGGCAGGCGTGGGCGGCGGGCGGGCCGGCTCCGTACGCCTTCGAGCCCGACGCGCGGCAGATCACCGGCGCGGCGAGCACGAGCGAGGCGCGGACGCTGGACACCGGCGCCGTCTACCGCGACTCGATCAAGCCGGGGGAGAAACGCTTCTACCGGCTGGACCTGACGAAGCCCACGAGCGACTACGTCTCCGCGGTCGCCGTGCCCGAGCCCGGTACGAAGGTCGTCTTCGGGGACAAGATCGAGGTTTCGCTCCAGAACCGCGAGGGCACCGACTGCAGTTCGAACTACTCGAACTTCGGTGCGCAAGGAGAGTTCGCCCGGCCGCTCGCCGCCTACGCCTACCGGGTGATCAAGGAAGGCGCGTCCACCTGCCAGGAGTCGGGGGCGTACTACGTCGTCATCGAGCGGACCAGTGAGAAGACCTCCTCGGCCACGCCGTGGGAGCTGGAGATCCGCCACGTCACCGAGCCGAGGCTCAAGGAGACCGGGCCGACCCAGGCGCCCTCGCAGTGGCCGAGCGCCTCCCCCGAGCCGGTCGCGGGCGCGGTGCGCGAGCGGGCGGGCGGTCACGGCTTCACCGACGCCAAGGGGCTGGAGTCGGGCGAGTGGACGACGAAGATCGAGCCGGGGGCGTCGCTCTTCTACCGGGTGCCCGTCGACTGGGGGCAGCAGCTCTTCGCCAGCGCCGACCTCGGCAGCTCGGACGGGGACGGCTTCGTGGGCGGCGCGCTCGGGTTGTCCCTCTACAACCCGGCGCTCGGGTACGTGGACGGCAGCGGCTCGGTCTCGTACGACGGCAAGCAGAAGACGACGGCCCTCGACCCGCTGCCGCCGGTGGCCTACGAGAACCGCTTCGGCTACCGCTCCGGCGACCAGGACATGCGGTTCGCGGGCTGGTACTACCTGCGGATCAGCCTCAACCCGGAGGTGGGCAAAACGTTCGGGGAGAGGCCGTACGGGGTGACGCTACGGGTCGACGTCAAGGGCACGCCGAAGGCCGGACCGGGGTACGACGGGCCCGCCGGCCTCTTCGACGTGACCGGCGACGACCGGGACGCGGCCTCGGCCGGACAGGACGAGCGGGGCACGGCGCGGAGCGACACGATGGCGATGGTCGCGGCGGGCGGGATCGGCACGGGCACGGTGCTGGTGCTCGGGCTCGGCGTGTGGACGCTGCTGGCACGGCGGGGCGGGGCCGACGGCGGCCGGGGCGGGGCCGTACCGGCTCCGTGATCCGTGAACGTGATCCGTGACGGGCGCGTGCGTCAGGCCCGCCGGGCCGCCGGGCGTCAGGACCGTCAGACCTGGGTCAGCGCCCAGAAGCCGACCGCGAAACAGGCCAGCGCCAGCAGCAGGACCGGGACCGCCACCTTCGGGGACGGTCCCGGGCGCTTTCGAGGCCCGTGGTGGGCGACGGTACGGTGCGCCGCCCGCGGTGACTGGAGTGGCTGGGCCTGCTGAGGCAGGGAGGCCTGCGGGAGAGGGGCCTGCGGGCTCTGGGCGGTGTACGGACGCGTGAGGCTGGGGTCCTGCCGTACGGCGGCGGTCTGCGCCTGCGCGTGGGCCAGCTCGGCCGCCGAGGGGTACGGCTGAGGCTGGGGCTGAGGTTCCTGTGGCCGGACCGGCGGTGGGGGGAGGTGGAAGCTGCCGGTCTCCGACATGGAGGTGGGAGGGGGCGGGGGCGTGGGGGAGGGCTGGGCAGGCGGTTGGGGCGCCGGCTCGGGCTCGGGTTGGGGCTTCGATGCGGGGGTCGGCCGGGGCTCGGGCTGGGACTTCGGCCCGGGTTCCGGCTTCTTCTCGGGGCCGGTGGGGCCGAACCCCGGGGGCAGCGGGCCGATCTGGTCGAAGATCTCGACCGGCTCCTCGTCCTCCCCGGCCTCGGGGAGGAGATCCACGGCCGTCGTCAGCGCCTTGCGCGCCCCCGTGGCCGTACGGAACCTGGCGTGCGGGTCGGGCTGGACGAGCCCCGCCAGGACCTGCCACAGCGGCTCCGGGATGCCCTGCGGCGCCCCCGGGGTGCCGTGCGTCGCGAAGTGCTCGACGAGCGCCTTGGAGTCGGGTTTCTGACCCTGCAACAGGTAGAGCGCGACGAGGCCCACGGCGAAGAGATCGGCGGGGAAGTCGGGCTCAGCGCCCATCAACTGCTCGGGCGCGAAGTAACCAGGCGTTCCCACCACGTAGTTGGTCTCCGTCAGCCGCGGCTCCCCCTTGCGCATGGAGATGCCGAAGTCGGAGAGGCGCAGGTGCGGCCGCGCCGTTCCGGTGGCGTCCAGCAGGATGTTGGCCGGTTTGATGTCGCGGTGCACGACCCCCTCCGCGTGCACCGCGGCCAGACCGGCGAGCAACTGATCGAGCAGGGTGCAGACGAAGCGGGGCGGCAGCGGGCCGTAGTCGCCGATGACGTGCGCCAGCGACCCGCCGGTCACCAGGTCCATGGTGAACAGCACCTTGTCGTCGTCCGCCGCCCAGCTCGCCGGGGCGAGGACGTGCGGATGATCGATCCTGAGCGCCTGCTCGCGGACGAACCGCAGCAGGGTGTGCGCGTCGCTCTGCTGGAGGACCTTCGCGGCCACGTATCGGCGGCGCCGATGGTCCCAGGCGCGCCAGACGGCGCCCACACCGCCTCGGCCGATCGGGTCGATCAGCTCGTACCGCCCCGCGAAGACCTCACCCATGGCGCCGCGCTCGCTCCCCGTCGTGGTGTCCGGCGGACTTCCGCCGCGTCCTGCCCGTACCGCTTACCGCTGCTCTAGCTCTGGTGCGCCTCGTAATGGGCGACCGCGTCCGCGGTGCGCCCGGCACCGTAGACCCTGAGGAACTCTGCCAGTTCGGGCTGGGTCGGGGCGAGGGAGTCCGCCGCGTCTATGATGTCGCCGGCCGCGGCGACCGACCGCAGCAGGGACTGGATCTCCCGCACCACCCGGCGCACGGTGGGCGCGCCCGAGCTGTTCGTCGTCTGGCCGGTCCCCGTCAGGACGGAGCCCCCCTGGGACTTCTTGATCTCCTCCATCCGGTCGGTGGCCTCCCCGGCGCTGACGCTGCCGTCCGCCACCTGGCCCGCCAGATCCTGCAGCGCCTGCACGCGCTGCACCACCGCCGGGTTGCCGATCTTCGCGCGCTGGCCGCTCATCAACTGTGAGAGCATCGGCGCCGACAGTCCCAGCACGGCCGCGAGCCGTGCCTGGTTCAGACCCAGGTCGTCGATCAGCCGGCGGAAGAGCGCCCCCAAAGGCTCTCCGTACCAGCTTCTCTGGAGCTCTCTGGCTCTGGCAGTCGATTCCTGCTGTGCGGCATCCATGCGCGTCTCCCCATCGCTTCCCCAATGCGGCAGCTTCACTGCTGCGAACCTCGTGGGGCATCTTACGGAGCGTGGTCGCGCACGGGGAGCCCCAATCGTTTTGCGGGATCCCCCGGTACACCCGGTACTCTGGTGCCCGGTGATGGGAGAGCCGATCTCTGCTGGTCGGCGTACCCGCCCGTCCCGGGGCCTTAGCTCAGTTGGTAGAGCGCTGTCTTTGCATGGCAGATGTCAGGGGTTCGACTCCCCTAGGCTCCACTTCATCAGCCCCTCTGGCCTGCGGAAACGTGGCCGGAGGGGCTTTTGCGCGCGCGGGGTGTCGGTGCTCTGCCGGGCGAGCGCGCGTGCCGATATGAGTGTACGTTCGTACGCTTCGGCGGGTATGGTCGTCGGCATGCCGACGGACTACTTCGCTGACGACCCGCGCACCAACCTGGAGCGCATGCGGGCCGGCGACCCCTACATCGCCGACGACCCGGAGATCGCGAGCAGGCAGCAGCGCGCCATGCGGCTCGCCGCCCGCTACCAGACGGTCTTCCTGGAGGGCGCGGGCGAGGCGCGGGCGGTCCTGGAGGAGCTGCTCGGGTCGGTGGGGGAGGGCGTCGAGCTGCGGCCGCCGCTGTACGTCGACTACGGCAGCAACATCACCATCGGTGCCCGTACCTTCGTCAACTACCACTTCACCGCGCTGGACGTCGCGGCGATCACCATCGGTGAGGACTGCCAGATCGGGCCGAACGTCCAGCTCCTCACGCCGACCCACCCGGTGGAGCCGCAGCCGCGGCGCGACAAGCTGGAGGCGGCCCTGCCCATCACGATCGGGGACAACGTCTGGCTCGGCGGCGGCGTCATCGTCTGCCCCGGCGTGCGCATCGGCGACAACAGTGTCATCGGTGCCGGAGCGGTGGTCACCAAGGACATCCCCGCGAACGTCGTCGCGGTCGGCAACCCCGCCCGGCCGATCCGCACCCTCTGAGGCAGGTCACGTGGCCACCGGACATACGGACCCGCAGCGCCGCGAGCGCATCCTCGCCGCGACCCTCGACCAGATCGCGGAGGAAGGCGTGGCCGGCGTCTCCCACCGTAAGGTCGCCGCCCGCGCCGCCGTCCCCCTCGGCTCGATGACGTACCACTTCAGCGGCATGGACGACCTGCTGCGCGAGGCCTTCACGCGCTTCGCCGACCGGATCGTGGCCGTCTTCGAGGAGCACCTGGGCCGTGCGGACAGCCCGGAACAGGCGCGGGAGGCCGTCGCCGACCTGGTGCACACCCTCTCCGAGGGGCCCGGCCGCGACCTGATCCTGACGCAGGAGCTGTACACCCTCGCGGCCCGGCGCCCGGAGTACCAGGAGCTGACCCAGGCGTGGATGCGCCGCAGCAGGCGTCTGCTGGAGCGGCACTTCGACCCGGACACGGCCCGTCAGCTCGACGCGCTCATCGAGGGGCTCACCCTGCACCGGGCGCTGGACAACGGGGCACCGCACGGCCGCGAGCTGACGCTGCGGGCGGTCACCCGTATCACCACCGCCGTCTAGCGGCGGTTCACGAGCGGCCCGTGGGGCGCGGACCTGACACCGCGCCCCACGGGCTTCATTCGGTCCCTGGGCGATCCCGTCGTACGGCGGCGCGGTCCTCGGGCGCCGGACGTGCTCAGCCCGCCCGGGGGCGCAGCACCCTCGCGAGCAGGATCACCGACAGCCCGGCGAGGGGTACCACCAGCAGGCCCACGCGCAGACTGGTCGTGTCGGCGACGACCCCGACCACCGGCGGGGAGACCAGGAAACCCAGACGCATGAGCCAGGAGACGATCGTCAGCCCCGACCCCGGTTTGAGGCCGGGCAGCTCGTCGGCCTCGTGCATCGCCGCGGGGATGAGTGTCGCCACCCCGAACCCTGCCGCGGCGAATCCCAGGATCGTTCCTGGCAGCGTCGGCACGGCCAGCGCCAGGCCCATGCCGACCGCGGCGATCAGGCCGCCGGTGCGGGCCACGGTGCGCTGCCCGAAGCGGTCGACGAGCCGGTCGCCGATGATGCGGCCGATGAACTGGGCGCCCACCAGCGCGATGTAGCCGCAGGTCGCGAGCGCGGCCGAGGACTCCAGGGCGTCGGAGAGGTACAGCGCGGCCCAGGAACTGCCCGCGTCCTCCACGAGCGTGCCGGCCGTGGCGATCACGACGAGGGCGGCCAGCACGTATCCCGTACGCGGTGAGCCGCCCGCGCTCTCGGCGGACCGCCGGCGTGCGCCCTCGTCGTCCTCCGGCTCGCTGTCCGGGCCGGTCAGGCAGAACCGCCGGGCGACCACGGCGGCGAGGGCGAGGACGACCGCCGAGATCGTCAGGTGCTGCCCTCGCGACAGGTCCAGCGTGATCGCGCCGGCGGCCATCAGCCCTCCGGTGACGGCGCCGATGGACCAGATCGCGTGGAACGCGTTGATGATGGAGCGCCCGTAGCGGCGCTGCACGCGCAGGCCGTGCGCGTTCTGCGCGACATCGGTGAGCGCGTCCATCGCCCCGGCCAGGAACAGCGCCGCGGCGAACAGCGCCACCGACTCGGCGAGACCGGCCGCGAGGATGCCCGCGCCGCTCAGCAGGGTGCCCGCGACCGCGACCCCCGCCGAACCGAGCCGGCGGACGAGCACCCCGGCCGCGAGACCGGCCGCGATGGCCCCGGCCGGGAACGCCGCGACGGCCAGCCCGTAGGTGGCGTTGCTGATCCCGAGATCGGCCTTGATCTGCGGATACCTCGGCAGAAGGTTGGCGAACAGGGCGCCGTTGGTGAAGAACAGCACGGCCACGGCGGCCCGCGCGCGCCGCTCGGCGCGGGTGGGCCGCACCCCTATGTCAACAGTCATGCGGGCGACCTTAACCCCGAGTGCGTACGAACGTACACTCCTCTTGGTGAAGATCTCGTCCCGTCGCTCCGGTACGGCCGCCTCCGGCGCCGCACGGTGGGGAAGCGGTGGAGCAGCCGTACGTCACTGATCCCGGCCCGCTTCGCGATCTCCCGCGGCGGGGCCCGGTTCTCCCTGGTGGAGGAGGAACCGGGCCCCGGCCGGAAGCGCTGCCCTGCCGTCGGGGTCAGCCGAGGGCTCTCATCGATCTCCAGTCGGTGTTCAGGGCGACCTTGACCGGCGCGTTCGTGTTGGTCTTCGACGGGTGGTAGATCCGCATCTTTCCGTCGACGCCGGAACGGGCCCAGATGTCGGGGATGCCGTCGTCGTTGACGTCGGGGATACCGAGCGCCGTCGAGACGTTGGCCTCGGTCCAACTGGTTCCGTACGCGACGTCCCCGTTGAGGGAGTTGGCCGCCAGCTTGAGTGATTCGAGGTCGGCGCCGCCGCTGCCCGAGCCGGGCTTGCCGTGGCGGACGTACATGTTGCCGTTGTCCAGGTTGCGCCACAGCAGGTCGGGTGTGCCGTCGCCGTTGATGTCGGCGACGTTGACGATGTCACGGCGGGCCCACGCGTCGACGTTCATCAGCGTGGCCGTCCGGAACGTGGCGCCGGTGTAGCCGGACAGGACCCAGAAGGCGGGGCCGGCCCGCAGGACGAGATCGGGGAGTCTGTCGCCGGTGATGTCGCCGACGGCCTTGATCTGGGTCCAGGTGGAGGGGGCGGGGGCGTCGGCGGGGAGCAGGATTTTGATCCGTTTGCCGATGTCGAAGCTGCCGTAGCCGTCTCCGGGGTAGAGCCAGAAGCCCCCGTCCGGGGTGACGGCGAAGAGGTCGGTGATGCCGTCGCCGGGGTAGGCGTCCCCGTAGTGGGTGATCAGTGCGGTCCTGCCGGTGGTGGGGTTGTACCAGTGGTTGGCCGGGTGCAGTTGCTTGTCCGAGGTGTACGAGGCGCCCAGGCAGTCGTTCAGCCCGCCTCCCGGGAGCCCGACGCAGGTGTACAGATCGCCGGTGCTGTCGATGTGGAGGATGTCGGGGATGCCGTCACCGCCCGTGTCACCGGGGCTGTCGCCCTTGTCGCCGGGCTGGACGTAGAAGGTGTGGTTGGTGACGGCGCTCTTGTTTCCGAACGAGTCGTAGGCGTACACCTGCAGTGAGTTCGGGCCCGAGTGCGGGGGCTTCAGGGCGGGAATGGTGGCGGTGCCGTTGGTGGCCGTCAGATCGGTCCAGCTCAGGCCGTCGATGCCGTACTGGAACTTCGCCGCGCCCGACGAGGTGAGCGTGACGGCGCCGGTCCCCGGGAACTTGACGGACGCCCAGGTCAGGCCGTCGTCGGTGGCCTCGGGGAAGACGTCGCTCTCGACGGTCGGCGGTGGCGGGGCGGAGCCGTCGACCGTGAGGGTGCACCGGTTTCCGCTGGTGGGGTAGTACGCGGAGACCAGGCCGCCGGAGTCCTCCGCCCGTACGTCCCAGTAGTAGACGCCCTTGTCCGCGAGGGTGCTCGACGGGACGGTCAGTGTGCCCTTGCCGCTGGACAGGCTGGTGACGAGGGTGCCTGCCGGGGTGCTCGCGCCCGACTTCCAGAAGCGGAAGCGCAGCCCCTTGAGGTTGCCGTCGGGGTCGGAGGACTTCGCCGACAGGACCAGGTTGGTCTTGCCGATCGTCGCGCCGCCCGTGGTGGTCTTGCAGGTGCTGCCGGGGGTGGAGGTGACGCTGCTGGGCACGGCCGGCTTGCGGTTGTAGACGACGGTCAGCTCCGCCGAGGTCGCCCGGAACTTCCGCCAGGTCTGGGTGTCGCCCTCGCTGGTGGCCTGCATCCCGAAGGTGATGTTGGACCAGCCGCTGTCCGCGCCCTTCTGCGCGGCCGACTTCACGTTGAACTCCTCGTAGTCGTCGGGGCACTGGCTGGACGACCAGCCGTGTGCGAACGACTTCTTCTCGATCTCGCTCGACCAGCTCGGCTGCTTCTTCCACGTGGTGCCCGAGGAGATCGCCCCGGTCAGCCAGAACTGGAACTGCCGTTCGTCGCACGACCACGAGTGGTTGTTGAGCACCTTGAACTTCGCCGAGGTGACCGTCGCGCCCTTCAGCGCGGTGCTGTACCTCATCCGCCAGAAGGAGCGGGCGGTGCCGCCGGTGTCCTTCTCGTAGCCCACCCGAGCGTCCGACGTGCCCGAGCTGAAGTTGGTGCCGTTCCAGAAGCTGGTGTTCGGGTACGGCTTGTAGGCCACGGTCCAGGCCAGCCAGCCCGCGTTGAGCGTCGGGTCGACGAACACCGGGAAGCGGGCCTCCGGATCGCTGAGCAGGCCGGTCTCGCCGACCTTCACGTCGATCCGCGCCGTCCCCGTCCCGTCGCCGGCCAGCTCCATCGGCGCCGGGGCCTGCCGGGCCCCCGGCTCGATTCCGTTCAGTCCGGACAGCTTCAGTACGTCGGCCGGGGTGGCGACCGAGGTACGCGGCTCGTCCGTTCCTCCGCCCGTCCCCTGGCCCGTTCCTCCGTCCGTCTCCCCGCCCGTCTCCCCGTCCGTCTCCCCGTCCGTCTCCCCGTCCGTCTCCCCGCCCGTCCCCTCGTCCGTTTCCCCGTCCGGTTCCCCGGGCGCCTCCGGGTCGTGCCCGCTGGAATCCCAGGCGAACGGCGTCGGCACGGACCCGACCTCCTTGCCGGCGGGGTCCAGCACCAGGATCCGGCGCGCTGTCGCGTCGTACCGGAAGACGGCCGTCGACGATCTCAGTCCGTACGACATCGTCGTCAGCGCCTTGTTCTGGGCTGCCTCGCGGTCCTTGACGATGAGCAACTGCGCGAAGCCGCCCTCCTCCCGCGCGACCAGGAGCAGGTCGACGCCCGGCAGCGCCTCGGAGTAGAGGGCGCGCGGGCCGTCGAGTACGGGCTCGGGCAGCTCGCCCGGCCAGGTGTAGGAGATGACGTGGCCGTGGACGACCGTCTCCGCCAGCACGGTCTCGCCGGACGGAAGCTGATCGTCCGCCAGGGACGGCCTGGCGTACGACCGGTTCGCGCGGGTCTCCCCGCCGGCGGAGGTGCCGTCGGCGAACCGCAGCGGTACGGCCGGGTTGACCGGGTGGACACCCAGGCCGTCGGGGTCGCTCTCGGTGCGGCGCAGGCGGTTGTCGATCGGTGCCCACCGCCCCTCCGCGTTCTTCGCCCGCCGGGGCAGCACGGCCATCTGGGTGCGCAGTTGGCCGTCCGGCTGGACCCAGGTCATGTCGGTGGCGGTGGTCGCCGTGTCGACGACCACCGCTTTACCGGTGCGTTCGGCCTCGGCCGCGGCGGCGGCCCGGTCGCGAGGGGCGGTGGCCGTCTTCCGTACGTCGGTCGCCTTGCGGGCCTGAGGCGGTGACGGGTCGTCGGGTTGCCACCAGGGCAGCAGGGCAGCGGTCAGTGCGGCCAGAACCAGGCCGAGAGTGAGCGTCAGCCGGGTGCGTGTGCGCACGAAGGGGCTGAGAAAGCGGGGCGGCGCGGACACGGCGGTCTACTCCCGGGTGAACCAGGCGGATGAGGACATGGGCGCGGACACGATCACACGATTCACACAGGTCGTCCACGTATAAAGAATTTATGAATCCGTGATGGAGCCTTGGTGTGCTCTTGGTCATCAATCGTGAATGTCGGATTTGGATGATCTTGATCGGGGGGTGTGCGGCGGTAGAGGGGAGTCTCTGTTGGTCTGGGCCATTGGGCTGTTCAAACGATGATTTGGCGGTGATTTTCATGTGAGGCACTTCACAGAGAGTTGTTTCCTCGTCACGCAACGCCCTTGAAATCTGTGGCGCTCATGACAGAAGGTGCGGACCGCCTCTGTTGTTTTTTGCATCGCCTGGGTGGGGTCGTCGCGTATGCGTGTTCAAGGTCCACTGTCCTGGCTGGGTCGAAGACGCCTGGTCAGGACGGAATCACAACGACGGCGCCGGCGGCATGCCCGCATGGCGACCGTCCTTCTGCTGTCCACGACGCTGACCGTCACCTGCCTGGGCGGCAGCGCGTTCGCGGTGCCCGGCCCCGGCATGAGCCGGTCGTTCGAGCTGCCCGAACTGCCGGAGAACACCGCGGTCGACGGTGATGAGGAGGCCGACAAGAGCCTCACCACCGCGCCCGAGGTCCCGGTCGACCCGTACACGCCGACCGCCGTCACCCCGTGGACCAAGGGCAGTGGCGTCGCGACGCTGAAGGCGGACACCGCGCCCGGCACCACCGTCCCGGTCGACGAACTGCCGATCGCGGTCGGCGTGCCCGAGGGCGCAGATCCGGCCGCCCTCGCGGGTGACTGGAAGGTCGACCTGGCCCCGCCGGCCACATCCCAGGACGCGGGCGTCTCCGGCATGATCATGCGGGTCACCCCGCCGGCCACCGCCGACCCGGCCGCGCAGGTCGCGCTCGCCGTCGACACGACGGCCTTCGCCGACCTCTACGGGCCCCAGGCCGCCGACCGCTTCGGCCTGATGCTGCTGCCCGACTGCGTTCTGGACGCCCCCGACACCGGCGACTGCGCCGCCGAGGGCGCCACGACCATGTCCGGCACGCCCGAGGAGAAGGCCGAGCGGCTGAGCAGCTCGGTCGAGGTGGTCCCGGCCGCCGAGGCACCGACCCGTACGCCCGCCGCGAAGAAGGCGGCCACCCGCAAGATCCTCTCGGGCTCGGTACCGGTCGCCGAACTGCTGGCCGGCGACGCGGCCGGCTCCGGCGACACGGGTGACGCGGGCGCGACCGCCTCCGGCGCTTCGGTCCGTACGGCGTCCACCTCCACCTCCGTACTCCCGGCCGTCGACGCCTCCGGCCCCCAGGTGGTCGGCGCCCTGGACACCGGCTCCTCCGCCTCCGGCGACTTCACCGCCACCCCGCTGCTCTCCTCGGGTTCCTGGTCGGCGGGTTCGTCCTCCGGCGCGTTCACCTACGGCTACCAGGTGCAGGTCCCGGAGTCCGCGGGCGGTCTGACGCCGAAGGTGAACCTGAGCTACTCCTCCCAGTCGGTGGACGGCCGCACCTCCGCCTCCAACAACCAGGCGTCCTGGATCGGCGACGGCTGGGACTACAACCCGGGCTCGATCACCCGCACGTACGCCACCTGCCGCGAGGACTCCAAGAAGTCCGGCTCGAACAACGCCACCCACCGCACCGCAGACCTGTGCTGGGGCTCGAACAACGCCACCCTCTCCCTCGGCGGCATGACCACCGAGCTGGTGTGGGACGACGGCAAGTGGACCACCGCCAACGGAGACGGCGCCAAGGTCGAGCAGATCAAGGACGACTCCACCGGCAACGGCGCGCGGAAGGGCGAGTACTGGGTCGTCACCACGCGCGACGGCACCCGCTACCACTTCGGCCAGCACAAGCTGCCCGGCTGGTCGAGCGGCCAGCCCGTCACCGACTCGGTCCTGACCGTCCCGGTGTACGGAAACCACTCGGACGAGGACTGCTACAAGGCCGGTGACTGGGCGGGCTCCTGGTGCACCCAGGCCTGGCGCTGGAACCTCGACTACGTCGAGAACGTCCACGGCAACGCCATGTCCTTCTGGTGGAAGAAGGAGGGCAACCACTACGCCCGCAACTTCAACTTCAAGGCCCCGGTCGGCTACGACCGCGGCGGCTGGCTCGACCACATCGACTACGGCCAGCGCAACACCAAGGGCAGCGTCTTCACCTCCCCGGCCACCGAACGCGTCTCCTTCGCGGTAGCCGAGCGCTGCCTCAGCGAGGGCGCGCTGACCTGCTCCGAGGAGAACTTCACCGACAAGGATCCGGGCAAGTACCGCATCTGGTACGACACCCCGGCCGACCTGCGCTGCCAGTCCGGCAAGAAGTGCTGGAACGCCGGCCCGTCGTTCTGGACCCGCAAGCGGCTGACCTCCATCACCACCTCGTCCCAGCGCCTCGCCACCACCTCGGCCCGCCAGGTGGTCGACACGTACGCCCTCAAGCAGAGCTTCCCGGTCCTGAAGACCGGCGCCAACACGGCCCTGTGGCTGGAATCGATCCAGCGCACGGGGTACGCCAGGAAGGGCTCGACCGACGACAGCGTCACCCTGAACCCGGTGCGCTTCGAGTCGAACGCCGAGGACATGCCGAACCGCGTGAAGAACGACGCGCGCCCCGGCTTCTCCCGGCTGCGCGTCGCGCGTGTCATCAACGAGTACGGCGGCGAGACCGTCGTCACCTACAAGCAGCCCGAAGGGCAGTGCGCTTCGGGCACCGGTCTGCCCGGCAAGAAGGACACCGCGGCGCTGAAGGCCAACATCCGGCTGTGCTACCCGTCGTTCTGGAACCCGGACCCCGAGGCCGAGGACATCGACTGGTTCCACAAGTACGTGGTGGACACCATCGAGGAACTTCCCAACGTCGACGGGGCGTTCGCGACGCAGACCGCGTACGCCTACGAGAACGCGGGCTGGAAGCTCGCCGAGGCCGAGTTCACCAAGAAGTCCACGCGCACGTACGCGCAGTTCGCGGGCTTCGAGCAGACCACGGTCGTCACCGGCGCGGACGAGACGTCCATCGGCAGCAAGAAGTCCAAGTCCGTCACCCGCTACTTCCGCGGCATGGGCGACACGGTTCCGGTCAAGGACATCACCGGCGCCGAGATCGCCAAGGACCTGGAGCCCTTCGCCGGCCGTATCGCCGAGGAACTGACGTACACCAGCGCCTCCGACGCGGACACCGACTGGCTGTCCCGCAGTGTCACCGTCCCCGCCGCCACCGAACTGGCCAAACGGGACCGGGGAGACGGCCTGAGCCCGCTGCGCGCCTGGCGCGTCACCGAGCCCGAGGAGTTCGCGTACACCCGCTCCTCCGGTACGGGCGACGACACCCGCACCCAGCGGACCGTCAGCTCCACGACCACCTACGAGCCGACGCACGGCCTGCCCACCCAGGTCGAGTCACTCGGCGACACCGGCAGGAGCGGCGACGAGTCCTGCACCCGGCTGGAGTACGTCCACCAGACCGCCAGGAACCTCATCGGCCTCACCAAGCAGGTCCTGGTCTCCCCGACCACCTGCGCCGCCGCCGACTTCACGAAGCTGTCCACACTGAGCGGCGCGACGCGCACCGCGTACGACGGCCAGGGGTACGGCACCGCGCTCGCCGCCGGCACCCTCGGCGAGGCCTCCCAGACGTGGTCCCTGAACGGTGAGGGCACCGGCTTCCAGAGCGACGGCCGCTCCGAGTTCGACGAGGTCGGCCGTGTCGTCAAGCAGTACGACCCGGACGGCAACGCCGGCACGATCACCTACGACCCGCCCACCGGCCAGGTCTTCACGGTCACCGAGACCAACGCCGCCGGCCACTCCCAGAGGCAGGAAATGGAGCCCGGTCGCTCGACGACCCTCCGGACCACGGACGCCAACGGCCAGGTCAGCGAGGCCACGTACGACCCGCTGGGCCGTATGAGCGAGGCGTGGGGAGCGGGCCGCACCCCGTCCTCCTCGTCCGTCCCGGACTTCCGCGCGACCTACACCATCCCGCGGTACGACGAGGACAACCCCGACCGCAAGCCGCCGTACGTCACCACCAGGGCGCGCGGTCACGAGGACCGGATCGAGACCTCCGTCACCCTCTACGACGGTCTCGGCCGCGAGCGGCAGACGCAGGAGGAGGCCGACGGCGGCGGTCACCTGATCACCGACACCCTCTACAACACGTCGGGCGAGGTCTGGCAGACCAACAACGCCTACCTCACCCAGGACGCGAAGCCCGGCGAGCTCTTCACCCCGCTCGCCGACACCGCCGTCCCCAACATCACGCGCTACACGTACGACGGCCTCGGCCGGGCCCTGGCGGAGACCCCGGTCCTGAAGGTCCTGGACCCGCTGACCGGGGAAGCCACCTCACAGCCGGTCCCGGCGCGGGCCACCCGCTACGAGTACGGCCAGGACTGGTCGAAGGTCCTCAACCCGGCCGGCACCTCCGACTACCGCGTCTACACCGACGCCCTCGGCCGCACCTCCCGCGTCGACACCTTCGACCCGGAGGCCCAGAACGGCTTCACCTCGATGCGGTACGCGTACGACCGGCACGGCCGCATGGAGAAGGCGACCAGCTCGGCCGACACCGCGCACCCGTGGAGCTGGACGTACGACAACCGGGGCCGCCAGGTCACGGCGACCGACCCGGACACGGGCACCACGACGACCACGTACGACGCCCGTGACCGCGCCCTGACCACAAAGAACGCCAGGAACGTCACCGTCTGGAACGGCTACGACCTCCTGTCGCGGCCGACCCAGCAGCGCCTCGACGGCTCCACCGGCAAGCTGCTGGCCGCCTTCGACTACGACAAGGCGCCCGGCGGCAAGGGCATGCCGTACAGCGCGACCCGCTACACCGACGGCGAGGCGTACACCCAGAAGGTCGACGGCTACACCAAGGACTACCAGCCGACCTCGACCACCCTCACGCTCCCGAACTCCCTGAAGGGCGCGTGGGGCCTGGAGACGTCGTACACCTACGGCTACGCGTACACGGACACCGGCATGCTCCAGGAGGCGACGCTTCCGAAGGCCGGCCGGTTCGACGCGGAGAAGCTCGTCGTCCGCTACAACGAGGACGGCAAGCCGCTCTCCCTCTCGGGCAAGGACTGGTACGGCGCCGAGACCGTCTACGACTCCTACGGCCAGGTCCAGCGCTCCACGCTGGGCGCGCAGCCGAACCGGGTGTGGACGCAGGCGACCTACGACGAGTCCAGCGGCGAGCTGAGCGAGCAGGCGCTCTACCGCGAGCAGACCGGCGACCAGAGCGTCGTCACCGGCAACCTCGTCTCCAAGCGGGCGTACACCTACGACCCGTCCGGCAACGTCACCTCGATCCGCGAGCACTCCACCGGCATCGCCGAACGCCAGTGCTTCTCCTACGACCCCCTCGGCCAGCTCAAGACGGCCTGGACCGCCAAGGAGCAGACCGCCTGCACGGCCCCGAAGAACAGCGACGGCTCGCTGAACGTCGCGGCGGGCAAGGACGAATCCGGCTACTGGCAGGAGTACGAGTACGACCTAGTCGGCAACCGCAAGAAGCTGACCGAGAAGGACCTGACGGGCGCGACGGCGAAGGACGCGGTCACCTCCTACGCGTACGGCAAGGACGGCGCCCAGCCGCACACGCTGACGAAGGTCTCGAAGGCCTACACCACCCCGGAGGGCGCGCAGGTCAAGGCCGAGGCGGAGCGCCTGTACGAGCTCACGGGCGAGACCAGGTCCATCACCTCGTCCGAGAACGGCGACAAGCAGGAACTGTCCTGGACCTACGACGGCCAGGTCGAGCGCATCACCGGCCAGGGCACGGGCGGCCGGACGCCGTACGTCGGCCTGGCGGACAAGTGCCTCGACCTGAAGAGCGGCCTGACGACGGCCGCCCAGCCGCTCCAGCTCTACGACTGCAACGCGTCCCAGCCCCAGAGCTGGCGCTTCACGCCGACGCCGGGACAGGCGGACGCCAACCGGGGCGCACTCATCGTCTACGACGACTGGTGCGCGCAGCCGGCCGCCAACACGGCGGGCTCGGCGCTCGGGATCCAGAAGTGCGACGGCAAGGCGGCGCAGGAGCTGAGGCGGACGGCGTCCGGCCAGCTCACGCACATCGCCTCGGGCCTGTGCGTGACGGTCAAGGACGCCGCCTCGGCGAACGCGACCCCTCTCGTGCTGGCCACCTGCGCGACCGGCAAGGCCGAACAGCAGTGGGCCGCGCAGAACGACACCCGGTACGTCTACGGTCCCGACGGCAGCCGACTGCTCTCGATCAAGGGCAAGCAGGCCACGCTCTCCCTCGGCGACACCGAGGTCACGGTCGGGGCGGGCGGTGTCCTGAGCCACACGCAGCGCACCTACGCGGCGCCGGGCGGCGCGGTCATGCGGTACGCGAACGGCCAGGGCGCCGAGCAACTGGTCGCCCTGGCGGGTGACCACCAGGGCAGCACCTATGCCGAAGTCGCCCTGACCAGCACGAACACGGTCCGTATCCGTAAGCAGGACCCGTTCGGCAACCAGCGCGGCACCAGCACGGTCGGCGCCAACCTCCAGTCCCACACGGGCTTCCTGGGCGCGACGCGCGACGACTCCTCCGGCTTCCAGCCGCTGGGCGCGCGGTTGTACGACCCGCTGGTGGGCCGCTTCCTGTCGGCGGACCCGGTCCTGGACCTGAACGACGCCCTCCAGTCCAACGGCTACGCGTACGCCCACAACAACCCCGTCACGATGTCCGACCCGACAGGTCTGGCCATCTCCCTGACGGCATCGGAGCGCGCCGCGGCCCTGGCCGGCGCGGGCCTCTCGGCGGCCCAGGTCTCCCAGGCCCAGGCCATGATGGGCAAGTCCCTCACCTCGGTGATCCTCGCGGTGGCGTGGGACACCCTGAAGGACTTCATCGGCATCAACGACGCGATGTCGTGCTTCGGCGGCGACATGTGGTCGTGCGGCAGCCTGATCATCGGGGCGATCCCCTGGAGCAAGCTGGGCAAGATCCCCTCGGTGCTGAAGGCGGTCAACCGCACCATCAGCGCCATCCAGTCCTTCCGCGTGGCCAAGAAGGCGGCGGAACTGGTCCTGAAGGCGGCGAAGGCGGCCGAAGCGGCGGCACTTCGGGCCAAGAAGGCGGCGATCGAGAAGGCGAAGAAGGAAGCCGCCCAGAGAGCCAAGAAAAAGGCCGCCGAACAGGCGAAGAGAATCGCCGACAAGGCAGCGGCCCAGGCCAAGAAAACCGGCAACGCGGTCCAGAAGCAGGCGCAGGCGAAGGCGGCCCCGAAGGTCTCCACGCACAAGGCATCCAGTGGCGGCGGCGGAGGCGGCAAGGCCGGCGGCTCCAAGCCGGGCGGCAAGGCCGGCGGTTCCTCCCGCACCAGCGGAGGAGGCTCCAGCGGCAGCGGTGGCTCCGGCAAGGCCGACGGTGGCTCCTGCAAGGTCGGCAACAGCTTCGTGGCGGGTACCAAGGTCCTGATGGCCGACGGCACCACCAAGCCGATCGAGCAGGTGAAAACGGGCGACAAGGTCGTCGCGACCGACCCGAGGACGGGCGCGACCCGCGTCGAGACGGTCACGGCCGAGATCAAGGGCCAGGGCCTGAAGCACCTGGTCGAGGTCTTCATCGACACGGACGGCGAGAAGGGCACGAAGACAGCCCAGGTCACGGCGACCGACGGCCACCCCTTCTGGGTCCCCGAACTCGGCGAATGGATCGACGCCACCGACCTCCGATCCGGCCAGTGGCTACGTACCGGCGCGGGCACGCTCGTCCAGATCGCGACGGTCGAGCACCGCACGGTCCCGGACGAAACGGTCTACAACCTCACTGTCGGTGACCTCCACACGTACTATGTGGTGGCGGGGGCCACGGCGGTCCTGGTCCACAACTGTGGCAAGAAGCTCAACGATGTTGCCCTCGGAACGTCGGACCACGGGCTGGAGGACTGGGCGAATGACAACGGTTACACCCATTTCATGGGGGAGACACGTGATGGTTCCATCTCGAGCGCCGCAGATGCGATGAATTACCACCCTGAGGCCACCATCCACGTACGTCTTGACGGATTCACGCTGGAGAACAGAAGGTCGGGCAATCCGGCGGAGCTATTCGACTCCGCAGTGCAGCAGGGGCACGGCGATAACTGGCTTACGACGCAACGGGAGATGGCGTTCCTGGAGCGAGCCTTCCGGGTGGGGAACCTTGACAGCAGTCGACTCAGGTTCTACCTGGGGGGTAGTGACATCACTTCGGAGGTCCTCAAGGGTTCCAAGTACCTAGGAGGTTCGTAGTGACCTTGGTCGCGGCCTGGGAGAGGCCGTTTCGAATGTGGCATTTCTCGGTGAGCTTCAACTCGCTGCTGCTTCGCAGCCTCCGCGATGACGCCTCTCCGGCTCGAGTGGATGTTCTTTTCTCGAACGTCTTCTTTCTCCAGATGTCCACGACGTGTTCGCGACTTGAGATTCGTACGGGAGAAGGCCTTAATCCGCCGAAGGTGGAGATTCCGGCCGGTACTCGTGGGCAGTGGTACACCATCAATTCAGGGAAGGGGTACCTCTATGCCACCCATTGCGAATGGCACGAGGACGAAGGCACCGCGATGTCCCCGTCCCGCTTCGGTCCTCTGAGGAGGACGGACTGAACTGAGTCTCCCGAAGTCGCCTCGATCAAGAGGTGAGCAGGGAGGTCTGTGAAACGGGCTGCATCATGTCAGCAATGACATGATGCAGCCCGTCGGGCTTTGGCCTGCTGGTTCCGGGGTGGTCGGATTCGGGTGTCTGTCGTGATCCGTTTCGGTGAGCCGAATGGGCGTGAATCCATTACCGGGTTCAGGGATTTCGCTCCTGGGGATGACGTAAATCTTCCCGGGTCTCGGCTGTATATTGCTGACGAGAATAACAGAACTGAGGAGATAAGGAACCGCGTTCCGGGTGGGCGGATGCACCCGGATACACTCAGTGAAATGATGATTGGAGGAAGCTAGTGGAGGTATGGGTCGTTCGGCTGGAGTCCTCCGTGCATTCCACGGCGTACGTGCTGCGTGGGAATGGTGAGCTTCCCGAGAGGACCTGGGTATGCCTGCGGTCAGGCGGTGCACGGGAGCGGGGTCCCGTGGGGCAGAAGGGTTGCGCCGCGACCCTGGCAGGGGCGGCAGAACAGGGCAACGAGGGGCTGGAGGAGATGGCGGCGCAGCGCCGGGCGGACGAGGAAGCGGTGCGGCTCAGCGGCAAGAGCGACGACGAGGTAGCCGCCGAACTCGAAGCCGCCGAGGAACGGTTCACCAAGGCGAGCGCCGAGTTCGAAGCCGCCACCGCCCACCGCAACGCCATGCGGGCCGTCATGGAGCAACGCAAGCGCCTCAGCGGTAACTACACGCCCGAAGAGCAGGCCGCCAGCGTCCAGCGCCTATACGACCGGCTGAACGAAGGCAGAAGCCGACGCTGAACCTGCCGCACCCGGCGGAGCGGCAGGACGCGTAGCACGGGGAGTGTTGTTCAGAGTTTCTTTACTTGATCAAGGGCGTCCCGCTGACGCGGGCCGCCGCGCGCCGGCGGTCGGTGCCCGCCGCCCGCTCCTGTCTGCCGCCCCGCTGGCGACGGCCGCCGACCACTCGGCGCGCAGAGCCCGGGAGCGTAAGCCGGACTACCAATCGGAAGCCCCGGTCCGACCGCTCAGCAGCAGACTGGCCGGGCACCTGAGAGGCCGCCCGGCGGGCTCGCGCCGTCCCGGACGCCCATGCTTGCTGCCTGGCTGGGGGCCTTGACGATGAAGATAACGGGGCTGATGCCGGCGCGGGGTTGAGCGAGACACACGTGACGGGTGATCGGTCGGCACGCCCGCCGTCGTGGCTGACTTTCTGTGGAAGAGGCCAGAACTCCCACAGCCATGAGCACCGCACGCACGTGAAGGCCCGTCCCTGCCGGGGCTGACGCGTGCGGGGGAGCCTCGATCGGCTGCGCCCGGCAGGGACGGGAGTCGGGTGGGTCAGCGCAGTGCGGCGCCTGGGCGAGCGAGGCGAGTCACGTCTGGCGCCAGGTCCGCCAGGGGCGGGTGATGATCTCCTGGTAGGTGTGGTGGGACGGGTTCTGGCCGCAGTGCCGGAGTATCCAGTCCTGCGGTTCGGCGAAGTCCTCGCTTGTCGGCGAGGTCTCTCCGTCCACGGCGCACTGCATCGCGTAATGGACCGGCTCCGCGTCCGGCTCGCGGTCGGGCTGGAGCGTCCAGGTCTCGTAGCGCAGGATCGAGCGCGGGGTCACCGTCCCCACCTCCGGTTGGCCACGGCCACCTTCGCGCTCAACTCCTCCGTCGGAGTCGGCGTACGTACGTCCTCGGGCGGCACGTCCCACTCCCGGCCACCGCGCGGTGGCCGAAGCTGCACGTACGTCCCCACGTGCCCCATCACCACGCCCACCTTGTCGCTCCGCCGGTCGACCACCAGGGCGCCGGCATCGGGCGAGACGGTGTGCCCGTCGGCATCAGGGGTGGGGGCCGTCATCGTGACCGCCCCGGCGAGGCGGCCCGCGACCGGGCGTCCAGTCGCAGGGCGGGAACACATGGGGTGGCGCTCATTCGCACGGTGACGCTCCTCGGCGGCGTTGATGCGTGCCCTGGGCCTGTTGGTGCCGCAGGGTCGGCACCGATCCTCACGCCGGTCACCAGGACGAAGGAACCTCCACCAAACCCCATTACGGGACGTCCCGCACCGTGTAGAACGTCCCTGGTGCCGTCCTGGGACGAAGGGGGAGACTCGTGCCGAACGAGAGACTACGAGCCGTCATGGCGGCGGGGGGCTGGACGTACGCCGCACTGGCTCAGGAAGTCGAGGTCGACCCCAAGTCGGTCGAGCGCTGGGTGAACCTCGGGCGTATCCCGTGCCGTGCCACCGCCTTGCAGGCGGCCAAGGCCCTGGGAGAAGACGTGCACGCACTCTGGCCGGCGCGCTCCGCCAGGCCCGCCCCGCCCGCGCCATCAGCCCCGAACTGGTGGCGCTCTACGAGCAGCGGGCCGACATCCCCGTCTCGGCGCTCACCGACCTGATGGCCCAGGCCCGGGAACGGATCGACATCCTCGTCTACGCGGCCGTCTTCCTCCACGAGGCGTATCCGCGGCTGAACGAACTCCTCACCGAACGCGCCGCCGAAGGCTGCACCGTCCGCATCGCGATCGGGGACGCCGACAGCGACAGCGTCCAAGCCCGCGGCAAAGAGGAGCGGTTCGGCCATGGCATCGAATCCCGCTGCCGCCTCGCCCTCATGCACTACAGGCCGCTCGCCGGCGCCCCCGGCATCGAAGTTCGTACCCACGGCACCACGCTCTACAACTCCCTCTTTCGCGCCGACGACCAGTAACTCGTCAACGCCCACGTCTGGGGCGTCAACGCCTACGCCGCACCCGTGTGGCATCTTCGCCGTCACCAGAAGGGCGGGATGTTCGACACCTACGTCGACAGCTTCGCCGCCGTGTGGGCGACGGCAACCCCAGTACGAGAGGAAGGCTGACCGTGGCGCGAACCGAGTACTACGACGACCCCAGCGCACCCAAGGCGAACAGCATGGTCGTCGCCGCGTCCGCCGTCGTCACCGACGTCCACGGGCACATCCTTCTCCAGCGCCGCCGCGACAACGACCTGTGGGCCCTGCCTGGTGGGGGCATGGACTTCACCGATTCCCTGCCGGGCACGGCTGTCCGAGAAGTCAGGGAAGAGACCGGCCTCGATGTCGAGATCACCGGCTTGGTCGGCACCTACACCGACCCGAAACACATCATCGCCTATACCGATGGCGAAGTTCGGCGCCAGTTCAACGTCTGCTTCACCGCTCGCATCACCGGCGGCCAGTTGGAGATCTCCGCCGAGTCCACCGAAATCCGGTTCGTGCCGCCGGAAGAGATCGAGCAACTGCCGATGCATCACACCCAACAACTCAGGCTCCAGCACTTCCTGGAACAGCGCGAGAAGCCATACCTGGGCTGAACCGTCTGACGGCAGTAGTGACGGCAACAACCTCGCACAACCGCAGACGCCCACGCACCTCACCGGACCAGCAAACTGTGCTTGACCTGCGGAAAAGCAGGTAGAGGGGTCCGCGTAGCGCACGTACTATGCGCTGGCAGGTGCCACTCCGGTACTTGTGCACAATTGCGGTGGCGGCACCACGGTCTATCGGGGAGTTGCGGAAGTGAGCGGCGAAACCGGCGGCCCCAACCCTGCCTTTGATGATGCGGTGGAAGGAATTGCAAGGCCACGCGGCGGGGACTCGACGCCTGAGATGCACCATCTCGGTATGACCGATAGTGACTACACCAGCTGGACCACTAGTCCCGCTGCCGCTATTCGGGCGGCTACCCGAGGTGGAGGTAGTGGAGTTGTCATTAGAGCCACTATCCCCAGCAGACGTTTCCACGTCCATGTAAACGATCAGCCATGGGTCGAAGATGACCTTCGCGGCGAGGCCGAAGTGATCATTCAAGGGGTCATGCAAGGTCGAGCCAGGGCGGCATGGCCAGGTGCGCGACTAGAGGATCTCCGGTTCTGATAATTAAGATCTGGTGGGCGGTACCTGCGGGTACCGCCCGCCGGCGTTCTCAATGGAGTCGTCTTGGCGAGTGTGCAAGAAGTGCCCACTTTGAAGATTACGGAGCTGCTTCGAAGTGCCAAATGTCAGTCGTTGGCTTTGCTGCCGCCTCCCGTTCTGTCGGAAATCCTTGAGGAGGTATCCGGTTTGATCCACGTTGGAGTTGGGCCGAGGTCCACACTTCGAGGCACGTATCGAGACCGGTATTCCACACTGGATGAGTTCCGGAATAATAGATTTGGATGGCGGGACTTTTTTGCAGTTCTCGACGAGGATGGCCCCCCGGTTGGCCTATTCGCCGTCCGGGGGGGTGGGTGGAGCTTGATTGCTCTTACCGACGAAAGTGTGAAGGGCGTTCTGGCGGCTTTGGTGGCGCCACCTCAGTCCTTTGAATGGCCGAAGGGTGCGGAACGTGCCTGACAGGCTCCGGTCCCGATGACGGCAATGCTGACGGCGACGTCAGTGGACGACGGCTGCGGCTGGTGGGTCGTCGTTGCCGTCGATGGCTTCGCCGAGTGCGTTGCTGAGGGTGTCGATGGCTTGGCGATGGAGTCGGAGTCGTACGTGCGCGTAGACGCCGGGGCAGTGACGCCGATGTGGGCGTGGCCGAGGAGTTCCTTGATCACGATGAGGTCGACACCCTGTTCCAGGCGCAGGGTCGCGACCGAGTGCCTGAGGTCGTGGAAGCGGATGCGTCCCGCTGGTGAGTGACGGCAACGCCGATGTCCGAGCACTCGGCGCCGATGACCCGCGACGTATCTGAGTATCTCGCGAGCCATCGGCGCTCCTGGCTTGACGGCCGGCTCCCCCGCTGACTGCGGCCCCGTGTTCTCCTCGCCAGGCAAACGTTGCCGGACGCGGTGCTAAACGCGGTCGGCTGCGATCAGGACGTACTGGAAGGAGCCGTCCTTGTAGGAGTTGATGAACGCCTCCTCGATGCCGGTGACCAGTGAGGAGGTGGCCCGCAGTTCCCAGTAGGGCAGGGTCGCGGGAGTGAGGTCGATGACGGCCTGCGGGACGAGGCGGTTGTCGGCCATCGCGCGGAGGTATTCCCGGCGGGAGTGGATGTTGCATTCGAAGTGCGCGTTGATCTGGGAGACCCACTTCGACGGCTGGCCGTACCGCGGGTTCCAGCAGCCGGTGACGGTCACATAGCGGCCGCCCGTCGCGAGGACCCGGGAGTGCTCGGCGAAGAGGTCGTGCAGATCGACGTACATGGACGACTCGTTGTTCCACGAGGCCGCGGCCTGCCCGGTTTCGATGGGCGTGCCGAGCATGTTGCAGACACGGGCCCGGACGTGGTCGTCGATGCCGAGTTCGCGGGCGCGCCGGTTGGCGAAGTCGGCCTGCTTGGCCGAGAGGGTGACGCCCTCGACCTTGCAGCCGAAGCGCTGGTGGGCCATCACCATCGAGCCGCCGCGGCCGCAGCCGGCGTCGACGAGTGTGTCGTCGCGGTCGATGGGGCCGAGGTGGTCCAGGAGGAGTTCGGCCTGGGCCGATTCCAGGCGGTGGAGTTCGGCGATCAGCTTCTTCTCGTACGCGCTGTTCTGAGGGTCGCCAAGAGCGTCGTGGTCGACGTCTCCGATGCCGTAGTGGTGGTGGTAGAGGCCGTCGACATCGCCGAGCCGCAGGTTCACGGGCCTCGCCTCGCCGTCCCAGTAGCGGGCGATGTCGCCCTGGTAGGGCGTCGCCGGGGAGGGGATGAAGACGGAGGAGCCGGTGGTGGTGAGTTCGGTGCTGGTCACAGATGAATCCATTCTTCTTACCAGAAGTCGGGCAGGCTGTAGCGGTAGGTATTGGTCTGGTGCCAGTAGTGGTTGCCGTCGACCCACGCGGCCACCCCGCGCAGGAAACGCTGCACGCTGGGGACGGGGCAGGCGGCGCCGAGGGCCGCGGCAGCGGTCTCGAAGTCCCGCATGAGTTCGTTGTGGACCTCGACGGCCTTCAGGTAGGCCTCGCGGTCGGAGGTGTTCTCGCGTTCGGCGATCACCACGGGCAGGTTCAGGTGCCGGCCGGGGGACGCGAGTTCCTTCGTGTACGAGTACAGGTCGTTCACGATGGTGGTGGCGTTCGAGGCCAGCGCGATGACTCGCTGCATGGCGGGCTGGGCGTGCAGGTCCGTCGGGAGTTCGTAGCCGCCGACGGTGTCGGTGATGGTGGGGCAGGGACGGAAGTTGTTGAACTGGCGCATCGCCAGGTACTCCCACACCTCGGGGACGTGGTCCTGCTGGGCCCAGGCGGCCTCGGCGAGGTATCCCATGTGCAGCCGGGCCATGTCGTGGCGGTACCGGTCGGCCTGGGAGGGGCCGGCCTCCTGGAGGAAGTACTCCATGGCGGAGCGGTAGGCGCGGCGTGGCGCGTCCGACTGGAGCGACTGGGCCCACTGCGGCTGGTACTCCGCCGTCGTGTGCAGGGGGTCGAGGGTGGTGTGCGCCAGCAGGAGGCGTCCGCCGAGGCCGACGGGTGAGCCTCCGTGGTCCTCGCAGTAGCAGTCGTCCACCGCGTTCTCGGCGACCATTAGGCGCGTGGCCAGCATCAGGTGGTCGACGGTGGGGGCGTCCGGGTGGCAGGCGACCATGTAGCGCCCCACGGAGAAGCCGTCGAACTGGTCCTCCCAGTCCCCGGGGAACAGGTCCACCTCGTCCAGCGCCCAGGCCTTGATCCTGCGGCTGACCTCCTCGACCCGTACGGGGTCGGGCTCCGCCACCGGGTGGTGGTAGAGGCCGGGGATCGCAATGCCTTCCGCCGGTGAGGACGAGAGGGCGGGTAAAGGTGTCGGCGGCTCCTCGCGCGGGGGGAAGCGCAGGCTCGCCGTGCCCAGGCCGCTGGGGCCGCCCAGGATCCGTCGCAGGTCGGCGGCGGGGACGTCCACGGGGGGCGGGGCGGGTGAGGAGGACGCCAGGGGCGGGGCCTCGGTGGCCTTGAGGGCGCGGGCGGCGGCGTCGGCGAGGACGTACGCCCCGAAGTGGGAAGCGGCCGTGGGCAGGCTCGACTGCACGGGGAAGAGCTCGGGGTCGGGCATCCGGGGCTCCTTGGCGGGGTGGCGTGGGGGTATGTGGTGCGGGCGGGTGTTCCGGTTTCGGGCACGCTCGGCCGAGCCACCTGGGAGGGGCCGGGTGGCTCGGCCGGATCGTGAGGGTGCGGTGCCGGGGTGTACGGGCTCGTGCGGCCCGGCGCGGTCCGGTCCGGCGCGGTCCGGACGGGTGCCCTAGTCGTGCCTGCTGGCGATCTGCACGTTCTCCAGTACGCCGAGCGCGTCGGGCACGAGGACGGCGGCGGAGTAGTAGGTGGTGACCAGGTAGGAGATGATCGACTTCTCGTCGATCCCCATGAAGCGCACGGACAGGCCCGGCTCGTACTCCTCCTGGAGGCCTGTCTGGCGCAGTCCGATGACGCCCTGGTTCTCCTCGCCGGTGCGCATGACGAGGATCGAGGTGGTCTTCTCCTTGGTGATGGGGATCTTGCCGCAGGGCAGGATCGGGACCCCGCGCCAGGCCGGGACCTGCTGACCGCCGAGGTCGACGTGGGTCGGGTAGAGGCCGCGGCGGTTGAACTCACGCCCGATCGCCGCGATCGCCCTGGGGTGGGCGAGGAAGAACTTGGAGCCGCGGCGCCGGCAGAGGAGTTCGTCGAGGTCGTCCGGGCTGGGCGTGCCGGAGTGGGTCTGGATGCGCTGCTTGAAGTCGGCGTTGTGGAGCAGACCGAACTCGCGGTTGTTGATCATCTCGTGCTCCTGGCGCTCGCGCAGCGCCTCGATGGTGAGCCTGAGCTGTTCCTCGGTCTGGTTCATCGGCCCGTTGTAGAGGTCGGCGACCCTCGTGTGGACCCGTAGAACGGTCTGGGCGAGGGAGAGTTCGTACTCGCGCGGGTTCAGTTCGTAGTCGACGAACGCGCCGGGCAGCGCGGGCTCTCCGGTGTGGCCGGCCGACAGGGCGATCTCGGCCTCGCCGTGACGATTCTGCCGCTGGAGGGGGAGGGCGCTGAACCGTTCGACGTGGGCCTGGAGGCCCGGCGCCGCGGACATGATGGCGGCGAAGTCGGTGCGGGACAGGGTGAGCAGCGTGCCGGCGGTCTCGGCCGTGGCGGTGTACTCCCACCGGGCGTCCGCGTCCAGCAGGGCGTGCTCACCGAACCGGTCGCCGTCGGCGAGTACGGCGACGGCGACCGGTTCGCCGTACTTGCCGGCGGTGGTCTGGCCGACGCGGCCGTGGGCGATCAGGTGGATCCGCTCGGCGGGCGTACCGTGCTCGACCAGTGTTTCGCCGGCCCGGAAGTCGCGCTGGACGCACCGGCCGGCGATCGCGGTCAGCACCTCCAGGTCCTCGAAGCCCTGCAGCAGGGCCAGTTCGCCGAGCTCGCGGGGGATCACGCGGACGTCGGCACCGTCCTGGACGAACTCCACGCGTCCGTCACCGACGGTGTAGCTCAGTCGGCGGTTCACCCGGTAGGCGCCGCCCTTGGTCTCCACCCAGGGGAGCATCCGCAGCAGCCAGCGGGAGGAGATCTCCTGCATCTGCGGGGCGGACTTGGCCGTGGTGGCGAGGTTGCGGGCCGCCGCCGTGCCGAGGCTGGACTGCGGAGGCAACTCCAGAGGTGCTTCCTGGCCGGTTTCAACAGTCATCGGGCGCGCTCTCCTTCGTGAAGGCGGTGGCCGACGGGGCTGGCGCGGCACCGGAAAAGAAAGAGGGAAAGAAAGAGGGAAATGAGGGGGGCAAACATCCGCGAATCCGCTGAGATGCCAGGGAACAGTAACGGCCGGTGCACCCGGTTGGTCCAGGGAAACCGGTGGCATTAACTCGATGCGATGATCATTCCGGGGAAAGGTTTAACGGGCTGATCGTCGGTATTCAGGCGTGGGTGTGGCTGGAAATGGCCGGTCTCTCTCCGTCCGGAAGGTAACGATTCGGCAACGCACATGCTGTAGAGCCAGTAGGGTTCGTCTTGGGAAACGCCGTCCGTCGCCACGCCTTCCGTCGCGCGCCCATGACCTGACTGTTCCAGCGTCAGCTCATGCGCCGGCCTCTGCGGTGACATGGGTGTCGCTCTGTTCCTGTGAAAGCGGGAAGCCACTGTGAGCCATCCCTCCACTCCGGGCGGCGAGCTTTCGCTCGTCATCGCGGAACGGGTCGAATCCGCCGACGACGTCACCGCCCTGACCCTCCGTCACCCCGATGGCGCGCCGCTTCCGCGGTGGGAGCCCGGCGCCCACGTCGATCTGCTGCTCGGTAACGGGCAGGTCCGCAGCTACTCCCTGTGCGGTGATCCCGGCGACCGGTCGTCGTGGCGCGTCGGCGTGCTGCGCGTCGCGGGCGGGCGGGGCGGATCGGCGTACGTGCACGGCACGTTGCACGCCGGGACACCGGTACGGGTGCGGGGGCCGCGGAACAGCTTCGCCCTGCGGCCGGCCGGGCGCTATCTGTTCGTGGCGGGCGGCATCGGGATCACGCCGTTGCTGCCGATGATCGCCGCCGCCGAGGCCGCGGGGGCGCGGTGGCGGCTGCTGTACGGCGGCCGGACGCTCGCCTCGATGGCCTTCCTGGACGAACTGGCCGGGTACGGGGACGCGGTGGCCGTCCGGCCCCAGGACCGGCACGGGCTGCTCGACCTCGACGGCTACCTCGGCGAGCCGGACCCCGGCACCCTCGTCTACTGCTGCGGCCCCGAGCCGCTGCTGGCCGCGGTCGAGGAACGGTGCCGTGCGTGGCCGGCCGGGGCGCTGCGCGTGGAGCGGTTCCGGGCCGCGGAGCAGCAGGCCGCGGTGGGCGGCGACGCGTTCGAGGTGGTCCTCTCACAGTCCGGGCGCACCCTCCAGGTGCCGCCGGACAAGAGCGTGCTGACGGCTGCCCGGGACGCCGGAGTGGCCGTCCCGTACTCCTGCGCCGAGGGCATCTGCGGCACCTGCGAGACCGAGGTGCTGGAGGGCGAGCCCGATCACCGGGACTCCGTGCTCAGCGCGGAGGAGCGCGAGTCCGGCGAAACGATGATGATCTGCGTCTCCCGCTCCCTCGGCCCCCGGCTGGTCCTCGATCTGTGACGGCCGTGCCGCCTCTTCCCGTTACCGCCGGGTGACGTACGGCGTCCACCCGTACCCCGAAATCCATCACACCGAACCGCCCGGACCTCGGGCGTTCCCTCACACGAGAGCGGAGCTCATGAGCACCACACCCCAGGCAGAGCAGGGCTGGCAGGTCGACGACCGCTGTCTGAACTGCAACATCGCCCGTCAGATCGCCCCCGGCATGATCGGCTTCAAGGAGGGCGGGGAGTACGGCGGCCTGTCGACCGTCATCCGTCAGCCGGAGACCGCGGCCGATGTCGAGCTGATGTACCAGGCCGCGCACGCCTGCCCCACCCGTTCCGTGCACCCGCCGGCCGACCGGTGGGACGAGGACTCGGACCCGTATCCGCTGGCGCTGGACGACGCCGGGACCGTGTTCCTCTGCGGGCACGCCTCCCCGCAGACGTACGGCGCGACCTCGTACCTCCTGCGCCGTCCCGACGGGACCGGGATGATGATCGACACCCCGCGCTGGCGGCCCGCGCTGGCCCGCCGCTACGAGCAGAAGGCCGGCAGGATCACCGATGTCCTGATCACCCACCTCGACCACGTCGCGCACGCCAGGAAGTACGCCGACGCCTTCAAGGCCCGGCTGTGGATCCACGAGGGCGACCTGCACTCCCTGCCCTCGGCCGACCACATCATCCGCGGCACGGAGCCGGTCGAGATCGGCCCGGGCGTCATCGCCCACCCCTTCCCCGGGCACACCGCGGGCTCGACGCTCTTCATCGCGGACGAGAAGTTCTGCTTCACCGGCGACGCGTTCTTCTGGTCGAACGGCCAGCAGACCCTCGAAGTCGCCCACAGCGTCGTCTACGACTCGATCACGACGCTCGCCGAGTCGGTGGCCCGCGGGGCCGAGGAACTGACCTTCGAGTGGGTCCTGCCGGGCCACGGCGATCTGCACCACCTCCCCGCCGACGAGATGCGGGAACGGATGCGCGCTCTCGGCCGCCGCGCCGCGACCTACCCCGCGGAGCCGATCGACTACGGGGCCGTCCGCTACTGACGGGCCGCGCGCCGAACCCGTACGGGGTCTCGGGCGGGGCTCAGGGGCGCGACCGCGGTCACGCGTACGCGCCCCTGGGCCCCCCTAGGGACACCACAGGGCCTGGGCGGTGGACGCACTTGTGGTCAGGAGCTGTGGCGCAGCAGCCGTACGGGCCCGAAGAGGCCCGTACGCACCTGGCCCGCGGTGACGGCCATCGTCGGGGACGCGTCGTCCAGGTAGCCCGCGAGGGTGGAGCGGACCGTGATCTCCAGGTCGTTCGCGCCGGGGCGCAGGGCGCCGGTGATCTCGGTGCGCCAGGGGCCCCAGACGAGACGGTCGACCAGTACGCCGTTGACCAGCACGTCGGCCGTGCCGCGTACCTCGCCCAGGTCGAGCACCACCCGGCCGCCGGGCGGTGCGGGGAAGACCGTACGGTGGCGGACCTCGCCGCCCAGGGCGCGCAGCCCCAGCTCCTCCCAGGCCACCAGCTCCGCCGGGGCCTCGGCGACCTCGGCCTCGATCGCCGCGTCCAGCAGGGCGCCGCCGCTGCGGCCGTCCGTCGCCGTGACCCGCAGCAGGATCTCGGTCCCGGCGGGCAGCGGGGCGGGGAAGCGGACCCGGCGGTCCGCCTCAGGACCGTACGTACGGTCCGCCGCCGTCACCGCCACATCGAGGCCGGTGGGGATCCGCAGGGCGGTCGTCCCCAGCGGCGCGGGGAAGCGCAGCCACTCGGTCCGGGGGCCGGGCTCCCCGGTGGCCGGGGACCGGGGCACCAGCGGCAGGACGACACCGTTCTGCGCCGCCCCCGGTTCCAGCCAGCTCGCGCCCGGCAGCGGGTGCGGCCTGACCCGGGCGCAGAGGAAGCGCGGGTCGCGCGGCTGGTGCCGGCGCGGCGCGGCCGATGCCCAGCCGGGGCCGCTGAGCACGTCCAAGGACCGGGAGTCCACCGTCGCGGCCCCGCCCTCGCCGAGCCGCAGCGCGAGCGTGTTCTCCCCCGGGCGCAGCACCGTACGCAGGTCGTAGGGGTGTACCCGGATCTCGCGGTGGCCTGGGTACGGGTTGAAGTCGCCCTGGCGGCCCACCTCGACGCCGTTGACCAGCACCGTGCAGGCGCCCTCGCAGGCGACCAGGATCTCCGCGTCGTCCGGCACCCGCGCCAGCCGGAAGGTACGGGTCGGTTCCGCGCCGGTCAGCCACTCCGGCCTGCGGTAGGCGGCGGGGTCGGTGACCACGGCGAAGGAGGCCCGCAGCGGCCCGTCGCGCTCCGCCGTGAACTCGATCTCCAGCTCGACCGCGCGCCCCGCCGCGTGCGCGGGCAGCGGGCTGAAGGTCTGGTACCCCTCGCCCTCGGCGGGCAGCTCCGCGCCGTCGACCCGTACGCGGCGCGCGGCCCCCGACCCCACGGCGAGATACCGCCGCTCCCCGTCGCCGGTGGATCCGGGCAGCTCGATCCGGGTGCGTACGGCGACGGTGGCGCCCCGGTCCACCTGGCGCCAGTCGAGGAACTCCTCCGGTACGTACCCCTTGGGGCCCAGCGGGCCCTGGTGCACCGGGTCCTTGTGGATGCCGCGCGACAGCGACCACTCGGCGGGCCGCCAGGTGGAGTCGGGGTCGCGGACCTCGGCGAACGGGCCGTAACCGGCGACCACCGGCCGCCAGCCGGCGTACGGAGCGCTGTCGTACGGAGCGCCGTCCGCCCGGTGTTCCAGGCGCCAGACCTCCACGGGCAGGACGCCCGTACGGTCGGCGGCGGCCAGGTCGCCGTGGCTGTTGTCCAGCGTCGAACGGGCCAGCGCCCGCCACGGGCCCTCGACCGGGGTGCTGTCCACGGGCTCACCCAGCGGCTCCCGGGTGGCGTCGGGCAGGTCCGCGCCGAGCACGAGCAGGGTCACGGGACCGTCCGCGAAGTCCACGTCCACCGTCCAGAAGGCCCCGTCGCCCTCGTCGGCCACCGTCAGCTCCGTACGCGCCCCCGTCCGCGGGTCCCAGCGCTGCGCCCGCAGCGGCGGGAGGCCCTCGACCGTGACCCGCGCGCGCCGGTCGCCCGGCGGCACGAAGACATAGCCGTCCTCCCGCAACTGGCGCCAGTACTCGTCCCAGGGGAAGCCCGCGTCGGCCCAGTCGTGCCGGTCCAGCCCCTCCAGACGCGTCATCGGCGCCTTCGTACCGCTGATCTCGTCGTGCGCGGTGAGCATCACGACCCAGGTGTCCCCGAGCCGCCGCAGCAGGTACGGCGCGTCGGCCCGCACCCGTACGGGCCCCGCCGCCAGCGCGGCCGGCACGTCCTCCGGGGTGGCGACCCGCACGGCGAGCCCGGCCAGGGCCCGGCCCACCGGGCTCCGGCCGACATGGACCACCCGGCCGCCCGCCCGCGCGAACTGGGCCAGGACCGACTCCGCCGCCTCGCCGACGAGCACCGCGTCCGGGATCACCACCGTGCGGTACGTCTCGCGGCCGATCCGCAGCCCTCCGTCGGCGGTGACCGTGCCGCCCGCGACGGTGGCCTCGTCCAGCGTGTCGTGGTCCGCCCCGGCCCGCTCCAGCACCCCGCGGCGCTCCGCGAACCAGGCGCTCACCCCGTTCAGCTCGTGGTACGCGGCGACCGCGCGCCGCGCGGGCGGCAGCGGCCCCTCCAGCGTCAGATACGCCTGCGCGGTACTGGTCGGGGAGAGCAGCACCGTGTCGCACACATGCGTACCGGCCGAAAGCACCGAGCAGAGCCGGGTCACCGCCCCGGCGAACTGGTGGTACGAGGGCCAGTACGGCTGACGCCAGCAGGTGGACGGCGGGGCCCACTCCCACCAGCCGCCGGCCGTCGAGTAATAGACGGCGTGCGGGTCGTAGAGGTTGGCGCCCCGGCGCAGAAAGGGCGCGAGCCAGTCGTACGTCTCCTCCAGGGTGCCGCCCCAGCCGGAGGAGTGGAACGCCTCGATCCAGGTCCGCGGACCGCCGTGCGCGTGGGCGAGCGAGCTGTGCGCCTTCGGGTCGCCCCAGTGGTCGCTGCCGGGCGCCCCGTACCCCCGGTGGGTGCCCAGGTAGTCGCCGTAGAGCAGCACCCCGCCCACCGGGTCGCCCTCCCGCGCCGGGGACGCCTGGTCGAAGCCGCAGAGCAGCCCCCGTTCGGCGAACCAGGCGTCCAGCGGGTCGAAGAACGCCTGGCGCGCCAGCGTGGCCCGGTGCGCGTGGTAGTCCCGGCGGACCCGTGCCGCGTCCCGGCTCGCGGCGCCGAGATACCGGGCGGCCCCGGCGCCCCGGCCGCCCGCGAACAGTGCGGAGCGCAGCGGCAGCAGGTCGTATCCGTACGCCTTCTCGAACGTGGCGGCGAAGTCCCGTCCCCAGGTCGGCATCGGCGGCAGCTCGTCCTGGAAGAACCCGGGGATGACGGTGCCGAACCAGCGCCCCACCTGGCGCTCCAGCTCGCCGTGCACCTGGTCGAGCAGCGCCGCGCACGCCTCGGCGCCGAAGTAGTCGAAGCCGCTGACCCGCTCCTCGATCACCCCGTCGGCCCCCCGGTGCAGGGCGAGCCCGGCGAACTCGGAGTGTACGGCGGTCAGCCGGCCCTGGAAATTGGCGCCGGAGAAGCCGATCTGGTCGTACATCCACAGGTGGAAGCCCAGCTCCCGCGCGTCCTCGCAGGCGCCGTCCAGCAGCTCGATCCATCGCGGGCTGAGGAAGGGCGGATCGTCGGCGAGCGAACCGAACATCGGTCCCGTCGGCGCCAGGCACATCACCACGGCCTGCCGCACGCCCTGCGAGACCAGCTCCGTCATCTGCCGCCGCAGCCCCTGCCGCGTGACCTTCGCGCCGCTCCACCACCAGATCGGCAGCGGCGTGTACTCCGGGGCGGGGTCGGTGAACCGGGCCAGGAGCTCGCGCGCGCCGGCGCCCACGCCGGTGCCCGCACCCGCGGTCCTGTCCCGTTCCTGACTCATGCCCGCATGCATGCCCATGGTCATGCCGTGGCACGCTCCGCCTCGATCAGCTCCAGCGTCTTGCCGGAGGTATCGGGCATGAAGACGTACCCGACCACCCCGCTGATCAGCAGGAACACCGAGAGCAGGCCACCCACGACGCCGAGCCCCACCTGCGCGAGCGTCGGTACGAAGAAGCTCCAGACGCCGAGGCACATTCGCGCCACCCCGAAGGTGAAGCCCTGCGCCGTGCCGCGCAGCATGGTGGGGAACAGCTCCTGGCTGAAGACCTTGTAGAAGGCCTCACCCGCGAGCGCGCCGCCCGCGCTGAACAGCACGATGTTGATGATGATCACCGGGATCGTGAAGGGCAGGAAGAGGAAGAGCGCGTACGCCACGATCTGCAGCACGGAGCCGACCCCCCACAGCAGCCTGCGGGTCGCGTGCGTCCCGTCGGCGTGCCGCATGAACACCAGCACGGTCACCGCGATGCTGATCACGAAGCCCCCGCAGGACAGCGCCACACCCGCCGCCTGGCCCCCGGCGCCCAGCGTCTTGACGAAGTACGGCGTGAAGATGCCCGCCGTGCCGGCCGCCAGCCCCCAGAAGACGTAGATGCTCCCCGTCCACACCAGCGCCCGCAGATGGGCCCCGGAGAACAGGTCCCGTACGCCGTGGCAGACCGTCGTCCCGGCCGCCGCGGCGGCGGCCGACGCGGCCTGCCAGCGGGGCGACTCGGTGAGCCCCTGGCGCAGCGCCCAGGTGACCAGGGCGACGACGAGCAGATGGAGGAAGACGATCCGGATGCCCAGCAGACCCAGCGGGGCGAGCGCCAGGGCGAGCACCAGGACCACCACCGGTCCCACCGACCACGCCACTTGCGTGAAACCGAGCAGCCTGCCGCGCGACTTCGGCGGCGAGAACTCGCCGACCAGCGCCAGCGAGGTGGGCACGTCGGCGCCGACCGCGACCCCGATGACGAAGACCCCGAGGAAGAGCATCACGGAGTCGAAGGACAGCGCGACACAGAGCACGCCCGCCGCGTACACCAGCAGGTCGTACTTGTAGATGCGCTTACGGCCCAGCCGGTCGCCCAGCCGGCCGCCGATGAACGCCCCGATCGCGCAGCCGATCGCGTTCGGACCGATCGCGGCGAGCGCGCCCACCACCGTGCTGCTCAGATGCAGATACGACTGGAACAGGGCGAGCCCGGCACCCAGGGCCACGATGGACCCCGCGTCCAGGTAGGACGCCATACCAGCCAGGACGGACCATCGCCACTGCTGGGAGCTGACCTCCTCCCGGCCGACCGCTTCACCCGTGGCAGCACCGACGGTCCGCTGGGCCATGGCTGTTCCTCCTGCACGCCGTTGTGTCGAGGGGATGTCGGAGCCGGTTGGACCGTACGAGTGGTGTTCATCCGAAGAACTGCGCAGCGGCGGCGTAGCTCCTCGGAATCCCAGGATGCGTACACATCATGAGGAAGGTATGTAGATCGCCCCAACCGAAAGCGCAACTCGAAGCACCACCCGAACCCCCATCCGAAGCACACATCCGAAAGTGAGGGGTCATGGCCGCCTTCCAGGTCAAGACACTGTGGACCGTCTTCCTCACCGCGTTCTTCGCGGTGCTCGCCTCCCTGGGGCTCACCACCCCGGCCGCCGCCGCCACCGGCAGCGCCCCGCAGCCCGCCGACCGCCCGGCCGACCGGCCCGCCGACCGCCCGGCGCCGGCGCCCGCCGCCGCCCACCGGGCCGCCGAGGCCCAACCGGCGGCCAGGGCGACCGTGACCAGAGCCCTGCCGCGCGCCCGCTCCCTGCCGCCCACGATCAAGCAGCGCATCCACGCCGAGGCGCACGGCTCGTCACCGTCGGCCCGTCACCTGCCCGCACTCGCCCTGCCGGACGGCGACGGCGCCCACTCCGCCCACGCCGCCGACGCGGCGCTCGTCGCCGCGTGAGGCGCTCGCACCGTCCTGGCGATCCAGGGCCCCACGGTCCACGCGGCCGAAGCCCGCACGGACCTGGCGTTCGAAGCCCGCACGGACTTGTCGTTCGAAGCCCGCACAGTCCCGTCGGTCAGGTGCCGTACAGTCCCGTCGGTCAAGGTCCGCGCAGTCCGGTCCCACCAGTCCATCAGGGCCCGCACGGTCCTGTCGGTCAGGGACGGTCGCCCCGGTTCCGGTTCCGCTCCGCGGCCTCCGCCTCGGCCTGCTTCGCCTGCACCTCGGGATCGAGCGGATCGACCACATGGCTGCCGCCCACCGGACTGCCGTCCACCGACGTCAGCGGCGCACGCTCCGAGACCTCCGTAGCGGCCGGCGGTTCCACCAGCCAGTCCGGATTCGCCTGCTTGTCCCACCACTTCCACGCGGCGAAAGCCCCACCGGCCACCACACCCAGGACCGCGAGGCCCTTGGCGACCCGGCCGGCCCTGGCCCGCCGCTCGTGCTTGCGCACCAGCTTCTGGATCTCCTTCGCCGTGACCTGTCCGCGCAGGGCGGCCAGCGCCGCGGTGGAACGGGCCGCGGCCTGCTCCGCCACCGGCTGTGCCGTCGCCACCGCCTGCCCGACCCGCGGCACCGTGTAGTCCGCCGCCTGACGGGCGGCCCTGCGGGTGCGTACGGCGGCACGGTGGGCCGCGTCATCGAACTTCGGGGGTACACGAGGCGCCACATGGGCGCCGTACTGAACACGAGCCTGTTCGGCTGCCTTTGACATCGTCGGCGCGAGCCGAACCCGCGCTTCGCGGGCGTACAGGGCCGCTTGCTCCTTGGCCAGAGTGGCCTGCTCCTTTGCCGTGTCGGCGTAGGGGGCCACCGCTTCCGCGGCGTGCTGCACGCTCTCCTTGGCCGAACCGGTAGCGGCGCGCACGCTGTTCATGCGGGTCACAGGATCATCCTCCTCGGTGGCGTTCCGTATTTCGCCTATCCACCCTTTTCGAAATCATGCCTGCCGGTGACGATCCCGGCATGCGTTACGGGCATCCGTGTCATCCCGGGCGTCCGGCCTTTCGGCATGTCCGCCGCTCCTTCCCCCGGCCTCACGTCCCCATGGCCGTGCGAGGATCGGGAGCGTCAGCGACGACTCACGGAAGGCACATCGTGGCCGAGCAGCTTTACGCCACCCTCAGGACCAGCCAGGGCGACATCGAGCTGCGGCTCCTGCCGTACCACGCGCCCAAGACCGTCAAGAACTTCGTCGAACTCGCCCGGGGCGAGCGCGAGTGGACCGACCCGGCGACCGGCAGGAAGAGGGCGGACCCGCTGTACGACGGCACCGTCTTCCACCGCGTGATGAAGGGCTTCATGATCCAGGGCGGGGACCCGCTGGGCAACGGCACCGGCGGCCCGGGGTACGAGTTCGCCGACGAGTTCCACCCGGAGCTGGCCTTCGACAAGCCGTACCTGCTGGCGATGGCCAACGCGGGGCCGGGCACCAACGGCTCACAGTTCTTCATCACCGTCTCGCCGACCGGCTGGCTGAACCGTAAGCACACCATCTTCGGCGAGGTCAGCAACGCCGCGAGCAAGAAGGTCGTCGACGCGATCATCACCGTCCCGACCAACCCGGGCACCGACCGCCCGCTCCAGGACGTCGTGATCGAGTCGGTCGTCGTCGAGACCCGCTGACCCGACGCGGTCGTCGCTGACCGGTTCCCGCCGGCCGGGAACCTTCCCGCCCCGCCCGTCCGTAGTGGTTACATACCGGACGGGCGGGGCGGCGCGCCGCGTACCGCCCGCCGCCACGAAGACCGAGGGGACCGATGGACCACCCGCCAGGAGGCCACGGAGGCCAGGACCAGCCCGCCGTCACCCAGGGCCCGCCGAGCTGCTACCGCCATCCGGGCCGGGAGACGGGCATAAGCTGCACGCGCTGCGAACGGCCCATCTGCCCGGAGTGCATGATCAGCGCCTCCGTCGGATTCCAGTGCCCCGAGTGCGTCAGGCAGGGATCCGGTACGGGGCACGGCTCCACCGCCAACCAGCCGCGTACCCTCGCGGGCGGCACGATCGCCGCCGACCCCCGGCTGCTCACCAAGATCCTTCTCGGCATCAATGTCGCCGTCTTCGTCGCCGTCCTCGTCGTGGGCGATCATGACCGGCTCGCCATCGACCTCGGGCTCATCGGCGGCGCCTACGACGCGGGCCACGTCATCGGTGTCGCGGGCGGCGAGTGGTACCGGCTGATCACCTCGATGTTCCTGCACGAAGAGGTGTGGCACATCGCCTTCAACATGCTGGGCCTGTGGTGGCTCGGCGGTCCGCTGGAAGCCGCGCTCGGCCGCGCCCGCTTTCTGGCGCTCTACCTGCTCTCCGGACTGGCCGGCAGCGCCCTCACGTATCTGATCGCCGCGCCCAACCAGCTCTCGCTGGGCGCGTCCGGCGCCATCTTCGGGCTGCTCGGCGCCACCGCCGTACTGATGCGCCGGCTCAACTACGACATGCGGCCGGTGCTCGCCCTGCTGGCGCTGAACCTGCTCTTCACCTTCACCTGGAGCGGCATCGCCTGGGAGGCGCATGTCGGCGGCCTGGTGGCGGGCGTCGCGATCGCCATAGGCATGGTCCACGCGCCCCGGGAGCACCGGACACTGGTGCAGTACGGGACGTGCGCGCTGGTGCTGCTGGTGACGGTCGGGATCGTCGTGGCCAGGACGCTGCAGCTCACCTGAGGCCGCCCGGTCCGCCCCGCGGGGCGGACCGGGCGGGCGGACCTGTGGCCACGTTGTCCACAGAGTGTGCCGGATCTTGTGCATCCTGTGGGGAACATGCGTGCCCCTTGTCGCCGGTATGGGTTTGACCAGCGGAGACAAGGGGCGATCACATCATCGGAGGGACCGTGGCGGTCACACCGGCGTCCATGACCGGTGGGGTTATCCACAGATCTTCTGACCTTTTCCCCCGCCTGTGGATAACGATGTGGACAAGCATGGGGAGAGGTTGACGCGGAGCGGTCGGAGCCGCTACTTCCACTGGGTGGAGACACCGAAACCGGCGGCGATGAAGCCGAACCCGACCACGATGTTCCAGTTCCCGAAGCTCTTCACCGGGAGATCGCCCTCGGTCACATAGAAGACGACGATCCACGCCAGCCCGATCAGGAACAGGGCCAGCATCACCGGAGCCACCCAGCTCCGGTTGGTGAGCCTTATGGCGGTCGCCTGCTTCGCCGCCGGGGGCGGCGTGAAATCGGCCTTCTTGCGGATACGTGACTTCGGCACGAGGGACTCTCCTGTCGATGCGCTGCGTGACCGCGCAGGGGACTGTAAACGGGTCCCGGGGCGGAGAGCAGGGGGAACCACCGCCCCCGGGCGTCCGTTAGCGTAGTGCTTCCGCGGCGCCTAAGGAGATAAGGGTACGTTGAGCAATTCAGCCGACTCTCCCCCAGGGCCGGTCCCAGGGCCGGTTTCAGGGCCCGCCCCCGGGCCTGGACGGACGCCGGGACGCCGGTTCGGAGCACGCCCCGCGCGGGTTCTCACGGCCGCCGTCTTCGCCCTCGCCGGGCTGATCTTCGTCACCAGCTTCAACACGGCCAAGGGCACCAACCTCCGTACGGACACCTCGCTGCTCAAGCTCTCCGACCTGATCCACGAACGCGACCGGAAGAACGCCGAACTGGGCGACACCACCGCCGCGATACGGCAGGAGAACGACCGGCTCGTCAGCCGCGACCACGGCACCAGCGAGGCCGAGAACGCCGAGCTGCGCGCGCTGGAGGCCTCGGCGGGCACCCAGAAGGTCACCGGCCCCGGCCTCACCGTCACCCTCGACGACGCCCCGCCCAACGCCACCGCCAACCCCGGCTACCCCGAGCCGCAGCCCAACGACCTCGTCATCCACCAGCAGGACCTCCAGGCCGTGGTGAACGCGCTGTGGCAGGGCGGCGCCAAGGGCATCCGCGTCATGGACCAGCGGCTGATCTCCACCAGCGCCGTCCGGTGCGTGGGGAACACCCTGATCCTTCAGGGCCGCGTCTACTCGCCCCCGTACAAGATCACCGCGGTCGGCGACCGGACCGCACTGCGCAAGGCGCTCGACGACTCACCCGCGATCCAGAACTACGAGCTGTACGTGAAGGCGTACGGCCTCGGCTGGAAAGTCGATGAGCTGCGCAAAGAGACGCTTCCCGGCTACTCGGGCACGGTGGACCTGCACTACGCGACCCCCGTCGAGTGACGAAGAGCAAGTCCGAACCTGGGTGCGGCTCGCTCATGCACCGCCCACGCGACCCCGTGGCCCTTTAGTCTGGTGCGGTACCGCCCGGCGCGGTACCGAACGGAAGGGACAGCATGTACGGCTGGATCTGGCGGCATCTGCCGGGCAACGTGTTGATACGGGCGGCGCTCTCGCTCGTGCTGGCGCTCGCCGTCGTCTATGTGCTGTTCCAGTACGTCTTCCCGTGGGCGGAGCCGCTGCTGCCGTTCAACGACGTGACCGTCGACGGAGCGGGGGCGGCCCGATGAGCGCGCGCATCCTCGTCGTGGACAACTACGACAGCTTCGTCTTCAACATCGTCCAGTACCTCTACCAGCTCGGCGCCGAGTGCGAGGTCCTGCGCAACGACGAGGTGGCCACCTCGCACGCCGACGACGGCTTCGACGGCGTCCTGCTCTCCCCCGGCCCCGGCACCCCCGAACAGGCCGGTGTCTGCGTCGAGATGGTGCGCCACTGCGCCGCGACCGGCCTGCCCGTCTTCGGCGTCTGCCTCGGCATGCAGTCGATGGCCGTGGCGTACGGAGGGGTCGTCGGCCGGGCCCCCGAGCTGCTGCACGGCAAGACGTCACTCGTCACGCACGAGGGCAAGGGCGTCTTCGCCGGGCTGCCCTCGCCGTTCACCGCGACCCGCTACCACTCGCTCGCGGCCGAGCCCGCCGAACTGCCGGCCGAGCTGGAGGTCACGGCGCGGACCGAGGACGGCATCATCATGGGGGTACGCCACCGTGAACTGCCCGTCGAGGGCGTGCAGTTCCACCCGGAGTCGGTGCTCACCGAACACGGCCACCTGATGCTGGCCAACTGGCTGGCGCAGTGCGGGGATCCGGGTGCGGTGGGCCGCTCGACGGGACTGGCGCCGGTGGTGGGCAAGGCGCTCGCGTGACCGCACTGCGCCCCGAACACGACGCCGGTCACGGGGGCGCGTACGGCCAGGACCGGTACGAACCGGACGGGTTCCGGCCGGGCGCGTACGGGGACTCCCGCGCGTTCGAGGCGGCGGTGGACGGCCTCGCCGACCCGCTGAACGATCCACTGCCGGGGCAGTCCGGGCAGCCGGGTCGGCCCGGTCAGCCCGGTCGGCCGGAGAGACCGGAGCCGCCCAGCCCGCCGGTGCGGCGGCCGGGGCGGCACCGCGGGTCGCAGCGCGACGAACCGGCCGCGCCCGGCCCCGTACCGCCTCCTCCTGGCCCCCTGCCGGGGCCCGTGGCCGGGCCGGAGTGGTCCGGGGACTACTACCGGCAGTACGCGGCGGAGCCGCAGGCGCGGGCGGTGCCCGAGCCGCGTTCGGTACCGCACCCCGGTCCGGCCCCCGCTTCAGCGTCCGCTCCCGCACCGGCGCCCATATCCACGGCCGCGGCGGCGGAGTTCGTGACGCAGCCCATGCCGATGGTGGAACCGGGCCCCGCGCAGGGCCCCGGGCCGCTGCCGCCGGCCGTCGCGGGACCGACGCCGTCCGAGCCCCGTACCGGCGGCCGTGCGGAGCGCCGGAGGGCCGCGGCGGCCAAGGGCGCCGGCAAGGGCCGTAGACGCGCCGAGGCGCCCGAGGACGAGGACACCCCGGGGAGCGCCCGGAACGAGGCCGAGCACGCGACCACGGGCCCCACGCGGGCGGCGTCCTCCCGGCCGCTCTCGCGGATCGAGGCGCGGCGTGCGGCGCGCGCCCTCAAGGAGAGTCCCGCCGTGATCGCGAGCCGGGCGATCGGCGAGGTGTTCATCAGCTTCGGTGTGCTGATGCTGCTGTTCGTCGCGTACCAGCTCTGGTGGACGAACATCCAGGCCGGCCAGTTCGCCGGCAAGGAGGCGGACAAGATCCAGAGCGGCTGGGCGGCGGGGCGGCAGCCCGGGGCCTTCGAGCCGGGTCAGGGCTTCGCGATCATGCACATTCCGAAGCTGGACGTCGTGGTGCCGATCGCGGAGGGCATCAGCAAGCCGAAGGTCCTGGACCGCGGCATGGTCGGTCACTACGCGGAGGGTTCGCTCAAGACGGCGATGCCCGCCGACAAGCAGGGCAACTTCTCGGTGGCCGGGCACCGCAACACCCATGGGGAGCCGTTCCGGTACATCAACCGGCTGCAGCCCGGTGACGAGATCATCGTCGAGACGCAGGACGCGTACTACACGTACGACATGACCAGCATCCTGCCGCAGACCCCGCCGTCGAACGTCAGCGTGATCACTCCGGTGCCGCCGGGGTCCGGGTTCACGAAGCCCGGCCGCTACATCACCCTGACCACCTGCACCCCCGAGTTCACCAGTACCTACCGCATGATCGTGTGGGGCAAGATGGTGGACGAGCGGCCGCGCAGCAAGGGGAAGCCCGACGCGCTCGTCGGCTGAGGCCGGCGGGTCCCGCGGGGTCCGACGAGGACCGATCGGCCGGAATCACGACAGGGACGGGGACGGGCGCCGTGGCAGCGAGTACCGGGCACGAAGAACAGGCCGGCGCACCGCCGTCGTCCCCGGGGCCGGGCCCGGACGCGGCCCCGGCAGCCGTTCCGGGGACGGGGTCGGCGACGGGTACGGGTACGGCGACGCCGCCCGCCCGGGGCCGCCGCCCACGGGGCCGTATCGCCGCCGCCGTCAGCGTCTTCGGCGAACTGCTCATCACGGCGGGCGTGGTGCTGGGCCTCTTCGTCGTCTACTCGCTGTGGTGGACGAATGTGCTGGCCGACCGCGCGGCGGGAGAGCAGAGCGACGACGTACGGCACAACTGGGCGCGTGAGGCGACCGGTGGCGGCGGCCCCAAGAGCTTCGACGCGGCGGACGGCATCGGCTTCCTGCACGTCCCGGCGATGGACAGCGGCGAGGTGCTGGTGAAGAAGGGGACGAACACGTCCCTGCTGAACGACGGAGTCGCGGGCTACTACACGGACCCGGTCAAGTCGGCGCTCCCCTGGGACAAGCAGGGGAACTTCACCCTCGCGGCGCACCGGGACGGGCACGGGGCGAGGTTCCACAACATCCACAAGATCAGGACGGGTGACGCGGTCGTCTTCGAGACGCGGGACACCTGGTATGTCTACAAGGTCTACAAGGAGCTTCCGAAGACCTCCAAGTACAACGTGGAGGTGCTGATGCCGGTGCCGAAGGAGTCCGGGAAGACCGAGCCGGGCCGCTACCTGACGCTGACGACCTGCACGCCCGTCTACACGTCGGAGTACCGCTACATCGTCTGGGCCGAGCTGGAACGTACGGAGAAGGTCGACAAGGAGCGCACGCCCCCGCCGGAGCTGCGCTGAGAGCCGGCTGACGGCCCGCTGACGGCCTGAGGGCCGGCGGACACGGGAATTGCCCCGGCACCCACTGTGGGTGCCGGGGCGTTTCGCTGAGCCGGGCCTGAGTCGAGGCTGAGCCTGAGCCGAGCCGATCCTGGAGCCTGAGCCAGGAGGCCGGCCGGTGCGGGCCGGGGCTCAGGCGGCTTGCTTCAGGCTCTACGAGCCCTCGCTGCGGAAGGGGACGTCGGAGCGGCCGCCGAAGCCGAAGAAGCCTCCGCCGTTCCCGTCGCCGTTGTTGTCACCGTTGTTCCCGTTTCCGTTGCCGTTCCCATTGCCGTTGTTCTGGCCGCCGAACGTGGTCAGGGTGACCGTGTCGCCCTTGTTCACTTCCTGGCCGGGGCGCGGGTCGCTGCTGATGACGATGGCGTTGTCGTCCCCGGACGAGCCGTTCGCGAGCGCGACGTTCAGGCCCTGGCCCTGGAGGGTGCCCCTGACCTCGCCGAGCCGCTTGCCGGTGAGGATGTCCGCGGGGATGGTCACCTTCTCCTGCTGCGGCCCCTTGGAGACGTCCAGGGTGACGGTGGCGCCCTCGGCGGCCTTGCTGTCGCCTGCCGGGTCCTGTTTGACGACGGTGCCCGCCGGCTGGTCGGAGTCGACCGGGTTCCGTACGACCACGAACTTGAGCGTCTTGAGCTGGGCCTCCGCGGTGTCCACGGAGTTGGTGGTCACGTTCGGGACGGGGATCAGGGTGTTCGTCGCGATCGTGAGGGTGACCGTGGAGTTCTTCTCGGCCTGGGAGTTGCCCTCGGGGGTCTGGGAGAGGACGGTGCCGGAGTCCCGGTCGGACTCCTCCTCCTTGTAATCGACCTTGAAGCCCTTGTTCTCCAGTTGGACGGTCGCCTTGTCCTTCTGCTTGTCGGTGACGTCCGGGACCTCGATCTGCGGCGCGCCCTCGGAGACGACGACCTGGATCGTCTCGCCCTTGTCCATCGGCCCGCTCTCGGGCGTCTGGCTGCAGATGGAGCCCTTGGGCTGGTCACAGCGCTCGGCGCCCGACTGGGTGACCTTCACGGAGGCGTTCTCCGCGAGTGTCTGGGCTTCGGTCAGGGTCTTGCCGACGAGTTGCGGGACCGTCACCTGGCCGCTCGTCTCGCCGCCGCTGCCGTCGGTGATCCATTTGCCGATGAGGATCGCGCCGACCAGCACCAGGACGCCCGCGACGGCGAGCAGGATGGTCGACGTGTTGGACTTCTTCGGCTGCTGGCGGCGGCGCGCGGGACGGTCGTCGTATCCGCCGAAACCGCCGTCGTCCGGGTTGACCGGCGGGAGCATCGAGGTCTGGCCGGCCGGGTCGCCCGCGCGCATCGCCGTGGTCGGCTGGTCGGCGCCGTAACCGCCGTAACCGACCGCTCCCATGGCGGCGGTGGCGGCGACGGGCTGGCCGTCGAGGCAGGCCTCGATGTCGGCGCGCATCTCGTCGGCGGACTGGTAGCGGTAGTCCGGGTCCTTGACGAGGGCCTTGAGGACGATCGCGTCCATCTCGGGCGTGATCTCGGGGTCGAAGACGCTGGGCGTCTGCGGTTCTTCCCGTACGTGCTGGTAGGCGACCGCGACCGGGGAGTCGCCGATGAACGGCGGCCGGACCGTGAGGAGCTCGTAGAGCAGGCAGCCGGTCGAGTAGAGGTCGGAGCGCGCGTCGACCTGTTCGCCCTTGGCCTGCTCGGGGGAGAGGTACTGGGCGGTGCCGATGACGGCGGAGGTCTGCGTCATCGTCATGCCGGAGTCGCCCATGGCGCGGGCGATGCCGAAGTCCATGACCTTGACCTGGCCGGTACGCGTCAGCATGACGTTGGCCGGTTTGATGTCGCGGTGGACGATCCCGTTGCGGTGCGAGTACTCCAGCGCCTGGAGGATCCCGACGGTCATCTCCAGCGTGCGCTCGGGGAGCAGCCTGCGCCCGGAGTGCAGCAGCTCGCGCAGGGTGGAGCCGTCGACGTGCTCCATCACGATGTACGGGAGGGAGACGCCGTCGACGTAGTCCTCGCCGGTGTCGTAGACCGCGACGATCGCCGGGTGGTTGAGCGAGGCCGCGGACTGGGCCTCTCTGCGGAACCGTGCCTGGAAGGACGGGTCGCGCGCCAGGTCGGCCCGCAGGGTCTTGACGGCTACGGAACGGCCGAGCCGGGTGTCATGGGCGAGGTAGACCTCCGCCATGCCACCACGACCGAGCACCGAGCCCAGTTCGTACCGGCCGCCGAGGCGACGCGCCTCTTCCATAACGTTCCAGCCCTCTCCGTCAGTCCCGACCGCACCGGCGAGTGGTCCGGCGGTGTGCTGCTCGCGCCTACGCTACCGGGCACGCCGTATGAGGTTGGCCCGTAACGGTGAGCTGATATACGACCGGTATCGCATTGTGCGGGTATGGACGTGCGTCGTGACGGGCGTCACTTCTTACTGTCGATGACCGCCTTCATCACGTCCTTGGCGATGGGGGCCGCCAGGCCACCACCGGAGATGTCGTCACGGCTGGCGTCGCTGTCGGCGACGACGACCGCGACGGCAACCGGGGAGCCGTCACCCGTCTTGGCGTACGAGATGAACCACGCGTACGGGTTCTTGCTGTTGTTCTCGCCGTGCTGGGCGGTGCCGGTCTTCCCGCCCACTGTGACGTTCGGAATCTTCGCGTTGGTTCCCGTGCCCTCGTTCACCACGGTCTCCATGATGCTCTGGAGCTTCTGGGCGTTCTCCTGCGAGAGGGGCCGGCTCAGCTCCTCGGGCTCGGTCTTCTCCAGTACGTCCACGCTGGGGGACTCCAGGCGGTCGACCATGTACGGCTTCATCAGCTTGCCGTCGTTGGCGACGGCGGCGGCGATCATGGCCATCTGGAGGGGCGTGGCGCGGGTGTCGAACTGGCCGATGGAGGAGAGCGCCGTCTGCGAGCTGTTGATGTCCTCGGGGAAGACGGAGGCCGCGGCGCGGACCGGGACGAACTGCTCCTCGTTGAAGCCGAACTTCTTCGCGGTCTCCAGCATCTTGTCCTTGCCGAGGTCCGAGCCCAGCTTGCCGAAGACGGTGTTGCAGGAGTAGCGCAGCGAGACCCGCAGGGTGGCGTTCTCGCAGGGGATGTTGCCCTCGTTCGGGAGCGGCCTGGTGGTCCCGGGCATGATCCAGGGGAGCGGGGTCTCGGTGGGGGCGTCGACGTCGCTGACCTTGCCGTTCTCCAGGGCGGCGGCGGCCGTCAGCACCTTGAAGGTGGAGCCCGGCGGGTAGGTCTCGCGCAGCGCCCGGTTGAGCATCGGGTCGTTGGGGTCCTTCTTCTTGTCGAGGCCGACCCAGGCCTCGGAGTCCTTCTCCGTACGGCCGGCGAAGGTGGCCGGGTCGTAGCTGGGGGTGGAGGCCAGCGCGAGGATCTTGCCGGTCGCCGGTTCGATCGCGGCGACGGCGCCCTTCTTCTTGCCGAGCCCCTCGTACGCGGCCTTCTGAGCGGCACCGCTGAGCGTCGTGACGACGTTGCCGCCCTTCTTCTCGTCGCCGGTGAACATGGACATCGTGCGGTCGAAGAAGAGCCGGTCGTCGTTGCCGGTGAGGATGCCGTCCTCGATGGACTCGATCTGGGTGGCGCCGAACGCCTGCGAGGCGTAGCCGGTGACGGGCGCCCACATGGGACCGTCGGTGTAGGTGCGCTTGTACGTGTAGTACGTGTCGTCGGTCTTCGCGGAGCCGGTTATGGGCTTGCCGTCGACGATGATGTTGCCCCGTGCGTTGCTGTACCGCTCGATCTGCACACGCTTGTTGAAGTCGTGGGAGCTGAGCTCGTTCGAGCGCACGAAGCCGAGCCAGTTCTCCCGGATCAGCAGGGCGAGCATGAGGAGCCCGCAGAAGATGGCGATACGGCGCAGGGGCTTGTTCACGGTCGGACCACCTGGGTCATCTCGGCGTCGGGGGACGGGGCGGGGGCCGGTGCGGGGCGGCGCGCGGTGTCGCTGATACGGATGAGGATGCCGATCAGGGCCCAGTTGGCGAGGACGGACGAGCCGCCGTACGCGACGAACGGCATGGTCATACCGGTCAGCGGGATGAGCCCCATGACGCCGCCGGCGACGACGAAGACCTGGATGGCGAAAGCGCTGGAGAGCCCGATGGCGAGGAGCTTGCCGAAGGGGTCACGGGCGGCGAGTGCGGTGCGTACGCCGCGTTCCACGATCAGCGCGTAGATCATCAGGACGGCCATGGTGCCGGCCAGGCCCAGTTCCTCGCCGACGGTGGTGAGGATGAAGTCGGCGTTGGCGGCGAAGCCGATGAGGTCGGAGTTGCCCTGGCCGAGTCCGGTGCCGAGGGTGCCCCCGGAGCCGAAGGAGAGCAGGGCGTCGCCGATCTGCTGGCAGGCGCCGCTGGTCTCGTAGCAGGCGAAGGGGTCGAGCCAGGCGTTGACGCGGGACTGGACGTGCGACTCGAAGGTGGCGACGCCGACGGCTCCGCCGACCGACATCAGCAGTCCGAAGACGATCCAGCTCGTCCGCTCGGTGGCGACGTACAGCATCACCACGAAGAGGCCGAAGAAGAGCAGGGAGGTACCGAGGTCGGTCTCGAAGACCAGGATGAGGATCGAGATGCCCCAGATGCCGAGGATCGGTCCCAGGTCGCGGCCGCGGGGCAGGTAGAGGCCCATGAAGCGGCGGCTGGCGAGGGCCAGGGCGTCTCTTTTGACCATCAGGTAGCCGGAGAAGAAGACCGCGATGATGATCTTCGCGAATTCGCCGGGCTGGAGGGAGCCGAGGCCGGGGAGGGTGATCCAGATCTTGGCGCCGTTCTTCGCGGGGAAGAACATCGGCAGGATCAGCAGGAAGAGCGCGACGGCCATCGAGATGTACGTGTAGCGCTGGAGGACGCGGTGGTCCTTGAGCAGGACCAGTACGGCGACGAAGAGCGCGACGCCGATCGCGGAGTTGAGGAGCTGGCCGGGGGCCGCCGGGTTGTACGTGGACTTGGTGACGATCTTGGCGAGCTGGATCAGCCGGGGCGACTGGTCCAGACGCCAGATCAGCACCAGCCCGAGGCCGTTGAGCAGCACAGCCAGCGGCAGGAACAGCGGATCGGCGTACGGGGCGAACTTGCGCACCACGAGGTGCGCGACGCCCGCGAGCAGGCTGAGGCCGGCCCCGTATCCGAGCATCCCCGCGGGAATCTTGCCGTCCATGGCCAGCCCCACGTTCAGATACGCGAACACGGGGATGGCTACGGCGAAGGCGAGCAGGGCGAGCTCGGTGTTGCGGCGGCTCGGTGCTTCGATCGCGCCGATGGTGGTCGTGTTGGTGACAACGCTCATGGTGGTGAAGGGCCCCCTACGGCCTACTGCTGCTTACCGCAGTTCGAGGCCACTTTCTGCTCCTCATCGGAGAGGCTGGGGCCTGGAGTGGGAGTCGCGGCTTTCGGGTTGACGGTGGTGGGCTTGGTGGCGGACGTACCGGTCGTACCGCCGGCCTGCCCCTCACCCGTGGCCACATTGGCCTCTGTATCGGCTTTCTCGGCCGTACGGCGCTGTTCTTCCTTCTTGCACGCCGAGGCCTGGGTGGCGAGTTCCTTGATCTTCTCCTGGCCGCCCGCGAGGCTGCCTTCGGCGATCGTGTCCTCGACCTGCTTGCGCTGGTACTCAGGGAGGTACTTGAGTTCGATCTCGGGGTGGTCCTTCTCGACCTTCGAGAGCGAGAGCCAGGCGAGGTCCTGGCTGATGCCCCGGTAGAGGGCGACGTGCTGCTCGCTGGCGCCGACGTAGTACTGGGTCTGGGTCCAGCGGTAGCCGCCGTACAGACCGCCGCCGACGACGGCCAGCGCGAGCACGGAGTAGAGCGATCTCTTGAGCCACCGGCGGCGCGGGCGTTCCTTGACGTAGTCGTCCGAGCCGTCGCCGTAGGAGCCGAAGCCGTCCCCGGGAGCCGCAGCGCCGTACCCGTAGTCGGTGTCGTCGCCGCTGCCGGGCGGGCCGAACGCGCCCGCGCCCTGCGGGGGTACGGCGCGGCCGAGACCGGCGGCGCGGCCGGCCGGGGTCTGCATCGCCGCGGCGTTCTCCGCGGAGCTCAGCGGGAGCTGGTTCTCGGCGACGGCGCCGACGACGACCGGGGTGTCGCTGATCATCCCCGCCATGGTGTCGGTGGATTCGACGTCCAGGACGTCGGCGACGATGCAGGTGATGTTGTCGGGTCCGCCGCCGCGCAGGGCGAGCTGGATGAGGGCCTGGATGGTCTCCGGAGGGCCCTGGTAGCTGGCGAGGGTCTCTTCCATCGTCTGGTGCGAGACGACGCCGGAGAGGCCGTCGGAGCAGATCAGGTAGCGGTCGCCGGCGCGGACTTCACGGATGGAGAGATCAGGCTCGACATGGTCACCGCTGCCCAGCGCGCGCATCAGCAGGGAGCGCTGCGGGTGGGTGGTGGCCTCTTCCTCGGTGATCCGTCCCTCGTCGACCAGCCGCTGCACCCACGTGTGGTCCTGGGTGATCTGGGTCAGTACGCCGTCGCGCAGCAGGTACGCGCGGGAGTCGCCGACGTGGACGAGGCCGAGGCGCTGGCCGGTCCACAGGAGGGCGGTGAGCGTGGTGCCCATGCCCTCCAGCTGCGGGTCCTCCTCGACCATGAGGCGGAGCTGGTCGTTGGCGCGCTGCACCGCCGTACCGAGCGAGGTGAGCAGGTCGGAGCCCGGGACGTCGTCGTCGAGCTGCACGAGCGTGGAGATCACCTCGGACGAGGCGACCTCACCGGCCGCCTGGCCGCCCATGCCGTCGGCGATGGCCAGCAGCCGGGGGCCGGCATAGCCGGAGTCCTCGTTCCCCTCCCGGATCATTCCTTTGTGCGACCCGGCGGCGAAACGCAGAGACAGACTCATGCGCACCTCGCCCGTCGGCTCGCCGGTCGACTGTCGCGCCAGCCGGTCTCGAGCCACACTGCCCACCCTCCGGTCGGGAGCCTGCTGCGGTCCGCTGTGGGGACCGCCGTGGCTCGCTCGCTCCGCTCGCTCATTGTCGTACTACTTCCGCAGCTCGATGACGGTCTTTCCGATGCGGATCGGAGCGCCCAGTGCGATCGGCTGCGGGGTCGTGAGCCGGGTCCGGTCGAGATACGTGCCGTTGGTGGACCCGAGGTCCTCGACGATCCATTGACCGTCACGGTCCGGGTAGATCCTGGCATGCCTGCTGGACGCGTAGTCGTCGTCCAGCACGATGGTCGAGTCGTGGGCGCGGCCCAGCGTGATCGTCTGTCCCTGGAGGGCCACCGTGGTGCCGGTGAGGCTGCCCTCGGAAACGACCAGCTTGGTGGGCGCTCCCCGGCGCTGCCTGCCTCCCTGCTGTTGCTGCTGGCGCTGCTGGGGCGGCGCCGCGGACTGGCGGGCCTGCTGCGGACGCGCGTCCGCGTTGCGGCGTGAGCCGCGCTGCGTTACGCGTGTTCCGAACAGGTCGCTGCGGATGACCTGTACGGCCACGATCACGAACAGCCACAGAACGGCTAGAAAACCTAGCCGCATGACCGTCAGGGTCAGCTCTGACATTGCCCCCGCTTCACCCTTCGGCTTGCCTGAAAACGATGGTGGTATTGCCCACGACGATCCGCGAGCCGTCGCGGAGCGTAGCGCGGGTGGTGTGCTGTCCGTCCACCACGATGCCGTTGGTCGACCCGAGGTCCTGGACCGTGGAGGGCGTACCGGCCCGGATCTCGCAGTGCCTGCGCGAGACTCCCGGGTCGTCGATCCGTACGTCGGCGTCGGTGCTGCGGCCCATGACGAGGGTGCCGCGGGAGATCTGGTGGCGGGTGCCGTTGATCTCGATCCAGCGGCGCACCTGGCCGTGCGGCATCGCTCCGGGGCCGGGGCCCGCGGGCCGGCCGCCGGGACCGCCGGGGCTTCCGGTCGGCGAGGAGGCGGGCATGGGGGGCACGGCGGACGGCGGGTAGCCGTAACCGCCGGGAGCGCCCCGGGGAGGCGAGGCGGGGGCCGCGGGGCCGGGGTGGCCGGCCGCGCCGCGGTCGGGGCCGTCCTGTGACGTACTCGACGCCAGGGTCCGGCTGCGCACCCGGTAGAGACCGGTGTCGAGGTCCTCGGCCTTCTCCAGGTGGACCTTGATCGGCCCCATGAACGTGTACCGCTGCTGCTTGGCGTAGTCGCGGACCAGCCCCGACAGTTCGTCGCCGAGCTGCCCCGAGTACGGGCTGAGCCGCTCGAAGTCCGGGGTGCTCAGCTCCACGATGAAGTCGTTGGGCACGACGGTCCGCTCGCGGTTCCAGATCGTCGCGTTGTTGTCGCACTCGCGCTGGAGGGCACCCGCGATCTCGACAGGCTGGACCTCGGACTTGAACACCTTCGCGAAGGTGCCATTGACCAAACCTTCGAGACGCTGTTCGAAACGCTTCATGACTCCCATGGGGCACCTCCTCCGTTGTTGCCGTCCTGGTACTGCTTACTGATCGTATCCACGCGTCGGGAAATCGGCTGGTTCCCCTTGTCTGGCCCGTCGATGAGTGTCACCTCTCACACGGGATCGTAGAGGCGGCCTGACGCCAGTGTCCCGCACCCCGGGTGCACTCAGGAGGAGTGGGTGGCGGCCGTTGTCCGTTCCCTGTTCCGAGGCCGGATCGTCGAAACAAACGGATGTGATTCCACCCGTCACGGCGTGCTAATCTTCTCGAAGTCGCCAGGAGCGCACACCAGCAGAACATCAGCAGGTGAAGCACCGGACGACACGCCCAATGCGCGAGTGGCGGAATGGCAGACGCGCTGGATTCAGGTTCCAGTGCCCGAAAGGGCGTGGGGGTTCAACTCCCCCCTCGCGCACAGCGGGTAGTCAGTGACTACCCACAGCGGATTGGTCGAACCCCCGCTCCGGAGATCCTCCGGAGCGGGGGTTCTTCTGTATGTCCGGCCACGGCGCTTCGGCGGGCTTGCGAGGGGCCGGGGGCTTCGGAGCGCTCGGGCTCTGTGACGCAGGTTACGTTCGGGAGGGCGGCGGCGGGGCGTCGGCAGGACGTCGGGTGGGGCGTTGGGCAGAGGCGTTCGGCGGGTCGCCCCGTGGGTTGCCCGGCGGGTCGTCCGGCGGGGTTTCCGGGGTTTCCGGGTTTTCCACAGGGCGGGCGCCTGTTCGGATCCGGCGGTACGGTCGTGAGCGGTTGATCTCGCACGGCGAGTCACGACGAGTACGGGGGAGGCGGCGCGCCATGGGCGGTGTCGGGTCGGGGACGGCGGCCGGGTCGGGAACGGCGGCCGGGGCGGTACGGATTCCGCCGGTGCCGGGGTTCGCGCCGCGCGCGGCCCAGGGTGAGCCGGACGGCGCGCGGACGCCGAAGGAGCGGGGGCGGGCGCTGCGGAAGCGGGTGCCGAGGTCCTCGCACGCCGGGCTCGTCCAGGTGCCGGGGCGGCCGGACGCGGTGCGGGCCGTGGAGGAATCCAGCCGCGGCCGGGTGGCGCGGCTGACGCCGATACGGGTCGGGCGGATGGCCGCGACGCCCTTCGCCTTCCTGCGCGGCTCCGCCGGGCTGATGGCCCATGACCTGAAGGGCACGCCGGTCACCGGCGTCGGCGCGCAGATCTGCGGCGACGCCCACGCGGCCAATTTCGGCCTGTACGGGGACGCGCGCGGCCGGCTCGTCATCGACCTCAACGACTTCGACGAGACCGTGGTCGGCCCCTGGGAGTGGGACGTCAAGCGGCTCGCCGCCTCGCTGGTGCTGGCCGGGCGCGAGGCCGGCGCGGACGAGGACATCTGCCGGAGTGGGGCGTACGACGCGGTGGGGGCCTACCGGCGCACGATGCGGCTGCTGGCGAAGCTGCCGGTGCTCGACGCGTGGAACGCGATCGCCGACGAGGAGCTGGTCTCCCACACGGACGCCCGTGACCTCGCCGGCACGCTGGAGCGCGTCTCGGAGAAGGCGCGCAACAACACGAGCGCGCGGTTCGCGGCCCGGTCGACCGAGGCGGTGGACGGCGCGGACGGACAGGGCACCGCCGGGCGGCGCTTCGTCGACGCGCCGCCCGTGCTGCGCCGCGTGCCCGACGGGGAGGCCGCGGCCGTGGCCGCCTCGCTGGAGGCGTATCTGGCCACCCTCCCGGCGGACCGGCTGCCCCTGCTCGCGCGGTACGCGATCCACGACGTGGCGTTCCGGGTCGTCGGCACCGGCAGCGTGGGGACTCGGTCGTACGTGGTGCTCCTCCTGGACCACCGGGGGGAGCCGCTCGTACTCCAGGTGAAGGAGGCGCGGCCCTCCGCCCTGCTGCCCCATCTGCCGGCCGTCGGTTTCGTGCCGCCCGAGGTGGCGCACGAGGGGCGGCGCGTGGTGCTCGGCCAGAAGCGGATGCAGGTGGTGAGTGACAACCTGCTGGGCTGGACGACGGTCCTGGGCAGCCCGTACCAGGTACGGCAGTTCAGGAACCGTAAGGGCAGCGTGGACCCGGCGGCGCTCCCCGCCGACCAGGTCGACGACTACGCGCGGATGACCGGGGCGCTGCTCGCCAGGGCCCACGCGCACAGCGCTGACCCGCGGCTGATCGCGGGGTACTGCGGCAAGAACGAGGAGCTGGACGCGGCCGTCGCCGAGTTCGCGGTGGCGTACGCGGACCGTACGGAGGCGGACCACGCGGAGCTGGTCGCGGCGGTGCGCGGCGGGCGGATCTCCGCCGAACTGGGGGTCTGAGCGGCCGGTACGGGCCTTCTGGGGGCCGGGGAGGGGCGGGGGCCGCCCGATCCGCCCGTAGGCTGGTCGGGTGATGCACGACGCCCCTGGGGAGCCGACGATCCGTAACGACGACGAGCAGGACGTACGAGACGTGCCGGACGCCAACGCGGCGTCCGACCCGCGGCCCGAGGCGCGCCTGGAGCGGGCCGTGCGCGCCGCCGAGCAGGCGCTGATCGAGTTCGAGATCGCCCTGGAGACGTTCCGGATCGAGGTCGACAACTTCTCCCGGCTGCACCATCAGCGGCTCGGCCCGATGTACGCCCGGCTCGACGAGCTGGACGCGCTGATCGCGGAGGCCCGGGCCTCCCGCTCCGGCGACCCGGAGGATCTGCGCAAGGCGCGGGAGGCCCGGGCGATGGTGCAGCCGATGCCGGGCGTCGAGGAGCTGTTCCACGACTGGCTCGATTCCGACGGTCTGTCGCCGGAGGCGTCGGCGATGCTGACCGACCGGCCCGTACGGCCGCCCAAGCGCGTCCGGCCCAGCGACGAGGCACGCAGGATCTACCGCGATCTGGTGCGCAAGTCGCATCCGGATCTCGCGCAGGACGACGGGGAGCGCTCGCGGCGTGAGGAATTCCTCACGCGGGTCAACTCCGCCTACGGGCGCGGGGACGAGGCGCTGCTGCTGGAGCTGGCCGCCGAGTGGGCGGCGGGACCGGTGCCGCGGCCGGCCGAGCTGAGCGAGAGCGAGGAGCTCTACGCCCGGCTGGAGTGGCTGTCGCAGCGCAAGGAGGCGCTGACGCTGGTCGCCCAGGAGCTGGAGCAGGGCGCGATCGGCGCGATGCTCAGGATGGCGCCCGACGACCCGGACCGGCTGCTGGAGGAGATCGCGGAGCAGCTTCTCGCGGAGGTCTCGGGGCGTGAGGCGGAGCTGGCCAAACTGGTGGAGTAGATTTTCCGGGCCAGGGTCCGGTCATGGCCCGGCCGCGGCGCCCGGGTCCGGCCCCGGTGCCGGTCCCGTACGAGAGAAGGCAATCCCCATGAATTTCGCCCCGCTGCCCTCCGTCGATGTCGCGGCGGTGCCGGCCGACGGCCTGGTGCTGGACGTCCGGGAGGCCGACGAGTGGGCGGCCGGCCATGTCGAGGGCGCGCTCCATGTCCCGATGAGTGACTTCGTGGCCCGCTTCGGCGAGGTCACGGAGGCGGTCGCCGACGGCCGGAAGGCGTTTGTGATGTGCCGCGTGGGCGGCCGTTCCGCGCAGGTCACCCAGTATCTGGTGCAGCAGGGCATCGACGCGGTGAACGTGGACGGCGGCATGCTCGCCTGGGACGGCGCCGGGCGCCCGATGGTCGCCGACAACGGCACCCCGGCGTTCGTCCTCTGACGCCTGACCGCCTGACCGCCTGACCGCCTGACCGCCGCCGACGGCGCCCGCACCGGGCCGGGCGGGGCCTCGGCTCAGCGGTCGAAGTCCAGCTCCACCTCCGCGGTCGCCGGGTGGGACTGGCAGGCCAGTACGTACCCCGCGTCCGTCTCCTCCGGTTCGAGCGCGAAGTTGCGGTCCATGGCGACCTCGCCCGAGACCAGGAACGCCCGGCAGGTGCCGCAGACCCCGCCCTTGCACGCGTAGGGCGCGTCCGCGCGGCTGCGCAGCACCGTCTCCAGCAGGGACTCGCCCTCCCGCACCGGCCAGGTGCCCGAGCGGCCGGCCAGGGTCGCGGTCAGGGCGCTGTGCGCGGGGGCCCGGGAGCCGGCCGTGGCGGCCGCCACGGCGGCGGACGGCGCCTCGTCGACGTGGAAGATCTCCTGGTGGATACGGGAGCGCTCCACCCCGAGACCGCGCAGCGCCCGTTCCGCGCCGGAGACCAGGCCGAGCGGGCCGCAGAGGAACCAGCCGTCGATGTCGGCCACCGGGAGCAGTGCGGGCAGCAGTCCGGTCAGCCGCTCGCGGTCCAGCCGGCCGGACGGCAGCCCCGTCCGCCGCTCCTCCCGGGAGACGACCGTGACGAGCTGGAAGCGGTCGGGAAAGCGGTCCTTGAGGTCGGCGACCTCCTCCAGGAACATCGTGGACGCCACGGTGCGGTCGCTGCGCACCAGACAGAACCGGGCCGTGGGTTCCCGTATCAGCAGGGTGGCCGCGATCGACAGCACCGGGGTGATGCCGCTGCCCCCGACGATCGCCGCGAAGTGCCCGGCGCGGGGCTCCAGGACGAAGCGGCCGGTCGGCGCCATGGCCTCGACCGTGTCGCCCACGGCCAGCTCCTTGAAGGCGTACGTGGAGAACTCGCCGCCCTCGACCAGCCGGATGCCCACCCGCAGCGCCGCCTCGGGGCCGGCGGGGGCGCAGATCGAGTACGTACGCCTGATCTCCTCGCCGCTCCCGGTGCGGCGGCGCAGGGCGATGTGCTGGCCAGGGGTGTGCCGGAACGTCTCGCGCAGCTCGGGCGGTACGGCCAGGGTGACGGCGACCGCGTCGTCCGTGAGCGGTTCGACCTCGCTGACCCGGAGCGGATGGAACATCTACAACTCCTTGAAGTGGTCGAACGGTTCGCCGCAGGCCGTGCAGCGGCGCAGTGCCTTGCAGGCGGTGGAGGAGAACCGGCTGAGCAGTTCGGTGTCGGTCGAGCCGCAGTGCGGGCAGCGCAGGGAGAGCGTCAGCGGCACGGGCCCGCCGGCGGGGTCCGGTGTGGCGCCCGGGCGGGGCGGGGCTATGCCGGACTCGGCGAGTTTGCGGCGGCCCTCGGCGCTGATGTCATCCGTCGACCAGGCCGGGGAGAGGACCGTGACGACCGAGACCTCCGGCACCCCGTGGTCGTGCAGGACGCGCTCGATGTCGGAGGACATCGTCCCGACGGCCGGGCAGCCGGTGTAGGTGGGGGTCAGCTCCACGCGGACCCGGCCGGGGCCCGCGAGGTGGAGGCCGCGCAGCACGCCCAGCTCGGCCAGGGTCAGCACCGGCAGCTCGGGGTCGGGCACGGAGCCCGCGAGGGCGCGCAGCTCCGCCTCCAGCGCCGTCGTCTCCGCCGGTGCCGGGCTCCGGTCCGGGGTCGTCACCATGACGCCCCCGGGTGGCTGCGGTGGAGGTGCTGCATCTCGGCGATCATCCGTCCGAACGGTTCCGTGTGCAGCCCCTGCCGGCCCGCGCCCGCCGTCCAGGCACCGGAGCGGGGGCCGTCCGGCACGGGCAGGGTCGCCCGGTGCAGCACATCGGTGACGGACGCGAGCCAGCTCTCCTCCAGCGCCCGCCAGTCGACGTCGAGTCCGTCGAGCCCTTCGGTCGGGCGGAACATCTCGCCGGTGAACCGCCAGAGCGCCCGGCAGCCGCGCTCCATCCGCTCGCGGCTCTGCGGCGTGCCGTCCCCGAGCCGCAGGGTCCAGTGTTCGGCGTGGTCCTGGTGGTAGGCGACCTCCTTGACCGCCTTGGCCGCGAGTCCGGTGAACTCGCTCTCCCCGGCCGCGAGCTGCTGGTACAGGAAGAGCTGGTAGGTGGAGAAGTAGAGCTGGCGGGCGATCGTGTGCGCGAAGTCGCCGTTCGGCTGCTCGACCAGGTGGAGGTTGCGGAACGCGCGCTCCTCGCGCAGATAGGCCAGCTCGTCCTCGTCCCCGGCGAGGGAGAGCAGGAAACGTGCCTGGCCCAGCAGGTCCAGCGCGATGTTGGCGAGCGCGACGTCCTCTTCGAGGACGGGAGCGTGGCCCGCCCACTCCCCCAGCCGGTGGGAGAGCACCAGCGCGTCGTCGCCGAGCGCGAGGGCCGCCGCCCTGTTCACCGCCCGGGGGGTCCGCTCGGTCGCCGGTACACCGGACACCGGTAGGTCGGTCGCCGATGCGCCGGACGATGATGCGCCGGTCGCCGGTACGCCGGACGTCGATGCGCCGGTGGTCGTCGGGACGCCGGTCACAGGTGCTTCACCCCCTCGGGGATCTCGTAGAAGGTCGGATGCCGGTAGGGCTTGTCGGCGGAGGGGGCGAAGAACGGATCCTTCTCGTCCGGCGAGGAGGCCGTGACCGCCGAGGACTCCACCACCCAGATCGAGACGCCCTCGCCGCGCCGGGTGTAGAGGTCCCGCGCGTTGCGCAGCGCCATCTCCGCGTCCGGGGCGTGCAGGCTGCCCGCGTGGGTGTGCGAGAGCCCGCGGCGGGAACGCACGAAGACCTCCCACAGGGGCCAGTCGGCCGTACCGCTCATGCCGTCGCCTCCATCCGTACCGCCCCGGGGCGGTGCTTCGCCGCGTACGCCGCCGCGGCCTCCCGTACCCACGCGCCCTCGTCGTGGGCGCGGCGGCGCTGGGTGATCCGCTCCTCGTTGCACGGCCCGTTGCCCTTCAGCACCTCGTGGAACTCCGCCCAGTCGATCGCCCCGAAGTCGTGCCGCTCCCGCTCCTCGTTCCACCGGAGGTCCGGGTCGGGGAGGGCCAGGCCGAGGGCCTCGGCCTGCGGGACACAGATGTCGACGAAGCGCTGCCGCAGCTCGTCGTTGGAGTGCCGCTTGATCTTCCAGGCCATGGACCGCGCCGAGTGCGCCGACTCGTCGTCCGGTGGGCCGAACATCATCAGCGACGGCCACCACCAGCGGTCCACCGCGTCCTGGGCCATGGCGTGCTGCGCGTCCGTCCCGTTGCTCAGGGCCAGCAGCAGCTCGTACCCCTGGCGCTGGTGGAAAGACTCCTCCTTGCAGATCCTGACCATCGCACGGGCGTACGGGCCGTACGAGCAGCGGCAGAGGGGGACCTGGTTCGTGATCGCCGCGCCGTCCACCAGCCAGCCGATCGCGCCGACGTCCGCCCAGGTCAGCGTGGGGTAGTTGAAGATCGACGAGTACTTCTGCCGACCGCTGTGGAGCTTGTCGAGCAACTCGTCACGGCCCGTGCCCAGCGTCTCGGCCGCGCTGTAGAGATACAGGCCGTGTCCGGCCTCGTCCTGGACCTTGGCCATCAGGATCGCCTTACGGCGCAGCGAGGGCGCTCGGGTGATCCAGTTGGCCTCCGGCTGCATTCCGATGATCTCGGAGTGGGCGTGCTGGGCCATCTGGCGGACCAGCGACGCCCGGTACGCCTCGGGCATCCAGTCGCGCGGCTCGATGCGCTCGTCGGCGGCCACAGCCGCGTCGAACGCCGCCTCGAAGGACTCCGCCGTCCTTTCCACCGTCGCCTCCTCGGCTGTCCCCGCGGTCCCCGTGGTCACTGCCGTCATCCGGACCCCCTACCGACCGATCGTTCGGTTCATGGACTTCAATGGTGAGTCGGCGGCCCGTAGGGTGTCAACCCTGTGGATAACTGACCGGAGTACGACGGGGATCGGGGCGGGATGGATTCGTACGACGACCAGGGTGGGAAAGCCGGACCGCCACCCGGGGCCGGGATATCCGGCCTCTCCTTCCGCTACCAGGTGGTGGCCGCCGTGTCGCTCGCGGTCATCGGGCTGCTGGCCTGCGGGCATGTCGCGATGGTGTTCCTGCACGTCGCCCCGTCCAACACGCTCACCAAGCAGTACGGCAAGGCCGTCGACGGCTGGGTCTACCCCGAGTTCGAGCAGAACTGGAAGCTCTTCGCGCCCAATCCGCTCCAGCAGAACATCGCCGTCGAGGTGCGCGCCGAAGTCGGGTCCACCGGCCTCACGCGCAGGACCAGCGAATGGATCGACCTCTCCGCCGAGGACGGCGCCGCGATCCATCACAACGTCCTGCCCAGCCATGTCGACCAGAACGAGCTGCGCAGGGGCTGGGACTTCTTCGTCGGATCGCATGACAATCAGAACCGCCCGAACGGGCTGCGTGGCCAGCTCTCCGAGAGCTACGTCCGCCGGATCGTGATGCTGCGGCTGGCCGACCACGACCTGGGCGGGCCGGTGGTACGCATCCAGGCCAGGTCGGTCACCACGGCGGTCTCCTCGCCGCCCTGGAGCACCGAGAAGATCAGCACGCGCCCGTCCTACCGGATCTACCCCTGGTGGACGGTGGACGCCACCGACCTTCCCGGCGGCGTACGGAACGGCCGTGCGGAGGCGCACCGGTGAGCGAACAGTCCGACCAGCCCGACCAGTCCGACCAGCCTTCCCAGCCCGACCCGTCGCAACGGTCCGCTGAACCCGTACCGCCGCGACAGCCCGTACCGCCGCGGGCCGACCGGTCGTCCGAACCGCCGGAGGGCTCGCGCCCCGACCCCTGGCCCGTTGTGCGTCCCGCCCCGCGCCCCGACCCGTCCGCGCGCACGACGCGCCCCGATCAGTGGGCGGCGGGCGCGCTCCACCGTGTCACCTCCGCGGCCCTCGGCCCCTACCAGAGCGCCGTCATACGGATCGGTTTCGCCGCCACCTGGCTCCTCTTCCTGCTGCGCGAGGTGCCGCACCGCCGTGAGCTGTACGGCCCCGACGGGCCCTGGAGCTGGGACATGGCCCAGCGGCTCATCGCGAAGAACAACGCCTTCTCCGCGCTGATGTGGTCGGACAGCGCGCTGTGGTTCGAGATCGTCTTCGCCGTCGCCGTGCTCTCCAGCGCGCTGCTCATGGTCGGCTGGCGTACCCGCACCATGTCCGTGCTCTTCATGTTCGGGGTGCTGTCGCTCCAGAACCGCAGCATCTTCATGGGGGACGGCGGCGACAACGTCATCCACCTCATGGCGATCTACCTCGTGCTGACGCGCTGCGGGCAGGTCTGGTCGCTCGACGCGCGGCGCGCCGCCCGCGCGGCGCGTACGGCGGAGACCGCGAGGGCGACGTCTCCGGCAGGTGCGGCGGACGCCGCCGGTCCGGCCGTACGGGACCGGGTCGGCCCGGTCCTCTGGACGGTCACCGGCACGGCGCTCCTCATCGGCACGTTCACCGACCGGGTCCAGATCGAGAGCTGGCTGCTGGCCCTGTTCTGGGGGGCCTGGGCCGCTCAGGGGCTCTGGTGGGCCGTGAGCCGCCGCGCGCGCCACGGCGAGCCGCGCGCCCTGCTGGACGTCCTCGCCAATCTGATCCACAACGCCGCACTGGCCGTGATCATGGCCGAGGTCTGTCTCATCTACGCCACCGCCGGCTGGTACAAGATCCAGGGCTCGCGCTGGCAGGACGGCACCGCGCTGTACTACCCGCTCAAGCTCGACTACTTCGCGCCCTGGCCCGGACTCTCCGACCTCTTCGCGTCCAGCGCGCTCATCGTGATGGTGCTGACGTACGGCACGGTCATCGTGCAGGTCGCCTTCCCGTTCACGCTCTTCAACCGGCGCGTCAAGAACGTCCTGCTCGTCGCGATGATGCTGGAGCACGCGGGGATCGCCGTACTGCTCGGGCTGCCGTTCTTCTCGCTCGCCATGATCGCCGCCGACGCCGTGTTCCTGCCGACGGTCTTCCTGCTGTGGCTCGGCGGCCGTGCCACCGGGGTGCGCGACCGGCTGCTCGACCGGCTGCCGGGCCTGACCCGCCCTGACGCTGGCCGGGCGGCCCTGCCCGGGCAGCGTCAGGAGAGCCCCGAGCAGCCACGTACCCTCGTGTAGGTGATCAGCGAGACATCGGACGAGGGCCTGGAGCCGGTCCAGTACGACGAAGGCTACGGACCCCCGGTCGGTGTCGGACCGCACCGCGAGCCCTGGCCCCGGGGTGAGCGGTACGACCCGGAGCTGCTGGCGGCCGGGGACCGCCGCAACGTGGCCGACCGGTACCGGTACTGGTCGCGCGAGGCGATCGTCGCCGACCTCGACACCCGGCGTCACGACTTCCACGTCGCGGTGGAGAACTGGAGCCACGACTTCAACATCGGCTCCGTGGTCCGCACCGCCAACGCCTTTCTCGCCAAGGAGATCCACATCGTGGGCCGGCGGCGCTGGAACCGGCGCGGAGCCATGGTCACCGACCGGTACCAGCATGTGCGCCACCACCCCGGTACGGAGGAGCTGACGGCCTGGGCGGCGGCCGAGGGGCTGCCGATCATCGGGATCGACAATCTGCCGGGCGCCGTCCCGCTGGAGCGGACCGAACTGCCGCGCCGCTGCGTGCTGCTCTTCGGCCAGGAGGGCCCCGGCCTGACCGAAGAGGCCCGTGAGCACGCCACGATGGTCTGCTCGATCGCCCAGTTCGGCTCGACGCGCTCGATCAACGCGGGCGCCGCCGCGGCCATCGCCATGCACGCCTGGATCCAGCGGTACGCGGAGATCCCGGCGCCGCCCGCACCCTGACCGGGCCCGCCCGCACCTCGATCGGCCGGGCCCGTACGAGTCGGCTCAGGACGGGCGGCGTACCTCCACCGTGCGGAAGCGGTTCGCCACGAACGCCGCGTCGCACAGCGCCGCGTTCGCCGCCGGGTTGCCCCCCGAACCGTGGAAGTCCGAGAACGCCGCCGTCTGGTTCACGTACACCCCTCCCGTGAGGTTGAGCGAGAGCTGCGCGGACTCCTCAAGGCAGACCTCCTCGACCGCGCGCTCCGTCTCCGGGGACGTCGTGTACGCGCCGACCGTCATCGCACCCTGATGGCGCACCGTGCGCCGCAGCAGCTCCAGCGCGTCCTCCGTCGAGTCCACGGCGACCGCGAACGACACGGGCCCGAAGCACTCGGTGAGGTACGGCACCTCCTCGCCGCCCTCCCACGCCCTCTCCCAGACCTTGCGGGCGCCGTCGGCCTTCACGATCGCGGGCGTACGGACCACCGCGTCCGGGAAGTCCGGATGGGCGATCTCCCGCGAGGCGAGCGCGACGTCCCCGAGCCCGTCGGCCGCCTCCAGACGGGCCTTCACCCCGGGGTTGACCAGCGCGCCCAGCAGCGCGTTGGCCCGGGTGTCGTCGCCCAGGAGCCCGGCCACCGAGGCCGCCACGTCGGCCACCACCTCGTCGTACGACTTCTCGCCCGCGTCCGTCGTGATGCCGTCCCGGGGGATCAGCAGGTTCTGCGGTGTCGTGCACATCTGGCCGCTGTAGAGCGACAGCGAGAAGGCGAGGTTGGAGAGCATCCCCTTGTAGTCGTCCGTGGAGTCCACGACGACCGTGTTGACGCCCGCCTTCTCCGTGTACACCTGGGCCTGGCGCGCGTGGGTCTCCAGCCAGTCGCCGAAGGCGGTCGACCCCGTGTAGTCGATGATCCGGACCTCCGGGCGGACCGCCAGGGCCTTGGCGATGCCCTCGCCGGGCCGCTCCACCGCCAGCGCGACCAGATTCGGGTCGAAGCCCGCCTCCGCGAGCACCTCCCGGGCCACCCGGACCGTCAGCGCGAGCGGCAGCACCGCGCGCGGATGCGGCTTGACCAGGACCGGGTTGCCGGTGGCCAGGGAGGCGAACAGCCCCGGATAGCCGTTCCACGTGGGGAAGGTGTTGCAGCCGATCAGCAGCGCGACCCCGCGCGGCACGGCGGTGAAGGACTTCCGCAGCTCCAACGGGTCGCGCTTGCCCTGCGGCTTGGACCACCCGGCCGACGCGGGTGTCCGCGTCTGCTCCTGGTACGCGTACGCCACGGCCTCCAGGCCGCGGTCCTGGGCGTGCGGGCCGCCCGCCTGGAACGCCATCGTGAAAGCCTGGCCGCTCGTGTGCATCACCGCGTGCGCGAACTCGTGGGTCCGCGCGCTGATCCGCGCCAGGATCTCCAGACAGACCAGGGCGCGGGTCTCGGGGCCCGCGTCGCGCCACGCGCCCATGCCCGCGCGCAGGGCGGGCAGCAGGACGTCCGGGTCCGCGTGCGGATACTCGATCTCCAGGGCCGGCCCGTAGGGCGAGACCTCGCCGCCGGTCCAGCCGTCCGTGCCCGGCTGGTCCAGCTCGAAGCGGGTCCCGCGCAGCGACTGGAAGGCGGCGAGCCCGTCGGCGGGCGCACTCTCCCCGTACGCCTTGGGGTGTTCGGGGTGCGGGGACCAGTAGCCGCGCGACCCGATCGTCTCAAGGGCCCGGTCGAGCGTGGGCCGGTGCTTCTCGGCGAGCTGCTGGGGGCTGAGCTGGGCGGCCATCGTGGACCAACTCCTCATCGAGTTCATCGGATGTGCGAGGGCGTGCGAGGACGTGCGGCGGCGGAGAACGGGGACGGAGAACGGGGGCGGGGGACAGGGACCGGCGGACAGAGTTAGAGTAACCGAACGATCGGTCGGGACAAGGGGATCCGGGCGATCCTGTGGACAACCGACGACGAACGGGCGGACAGCGGTCGCCTCACCGGCGCCGCGCGCCCCACCGATACGGGAGGATTGCGGCCATGACAGCAATCGAGCCGGGCCGCGTCGTCGCGGTCGCGGGCACCGGCACGATGGGCCAGGGAATAGCCCAGGTGGCGCTGGTCGCCGGCCACCCCGTACGGCTCTACGACGCCGTGCCGGGCCGCGCGGGGCAGGCCGCCGCCACCCTCACCGGGCGTCTGGACCGGCTGGTCGCCAAGGGCCGGCTCGACACGGCAGCCCGCGACGCCGCGGTGGCCCGGCTGCTCCCGGCCGCGGACCTCGCCGAACTGGCCGACGCCGCGCTGGTGATCGAAGCAGTCCTGGAAGACCTCTCCGCCAAACGGGAGCTGTTCGCGGCGCTGGAGGACATCGTCGCCGACGACTGCCTGCTCGCCACCAACACCTCCTCCCTCTCCGTCACGGCCGTCGCGGGCGCGCTGCGCCTGCCGGCACGCCTCGTGGGGACGCACTTCTTCAACCCGGCGCCCCTGCTGCCCCTCGTGGAGGTCGTCAGCGGCTTCGCGAGCGCCCCCGACGCCGTGACCCGCGCGTACGAGACCGTGCTGGCCTGGGGGAAGACCCCGGTGCGCTGCGCCGATACACCGGGCTTCGTCGTCAACCGCGTGGCGCGCCCCTTCTACGCGGAGGCGCTGCGGGTGTACGAGGAGGGGGCCGCCGACCCGGCCACCGTCGACGCGGTCCTGCGCGAGTGCGGCGGCTTCCGGATGGGCCCCTTCGAGCTGACCGACCTGATCGGCCAGGACGTCAACGAGGCCGTCACCCGTTCCGTGTGGGAGTCCTTCTTCCACGACCCGAAGTTCACCCCGTCGCTCGCCCAGCGCAGGCTGGTGGAATCGGGCCGCCTCGGCCGCAAGACGGGCCAGGGGTGGTTCCCGTACGGCGAGGGAGCCACCGCCCCCGTACCGCGCACCGAGGAGCCCTGCGAGGCCCCCGACGCGGTCGGCGTGCACGCGGATCTCGGGCCCGCCGCCGTCCTGCGCGAGATGATCGAGGAAGCGGGCATCAAGGTCACCCGCGACCGCACCCCGAACACCTCCGAAGGCTTTCTCACCCTGCCCGGCGGTACGGCGCTCAGCCTCACCGGCGGATCCAGCGCCACCGGCGACCCCTCCGGGCCGCACATCCACTTCGACCTCGCGCTGGACTACCGCTCCTGCACGCGCGTCGCCCTCGCGCCCGGCGCCGACGCCGACCCCGGGGACCTGCGGGCGGCCATCGGCCTCTTCCAGCGGCTCGGCAAGCGGGTCAGCGTCGTCGACGACATACCCGGCATGATCGTCGGCCGCACCGTCGCCCTGCTGATCGACCTCGCCTGCGACGCCGCGGCCCGCGGAGTGGCGAGCGCGCAGGACATCGACACCGCCATGAAACGCGGCGTGAACTACCCTGGCGGACCCGGCGAGTGGTGCGACCGGCTCACCGCGTGGTGGGTCAGGTCCTTCCTGCTCGCCATGGACAGCGCGTATCCCGGCGGCCGTTACGCCCCGTCCACGGCACTGACCCGCCGTGCCGACACCGAAGCGAAGCAGGGGCGTTCATGACCACCGCCAAGCGCGACACCTACACTCCCGAGACCCTGCTGGCCGTGGCCGTGCGTGTCTTCAACGAACGCGGCTACGACGGCACCTCCATGGAACATCTCTCCAAGGCGGCCGGGATCTCCAAATCCTCCATATACCACCATGTCGTCGGCAAGGAGGAGCTGCTGCGCAGGGCCGTCAGCCGCGCCCTCGACGGCCTCTTCTCCATCCTGGAGGAGGACGGCGCGACGCGTGGCCGGGCTGTCGCCCGGGTCGAGCACGTCACCCGGCGCACGGTCGAGGTGCTGATGGCCGAGCTGCCCTATGTGACGCTGCTGCTGCGGGTACGGGGCAACACGCAGACCGAGCGGTGGGCGATGGAGCGGCGCAGGGAGTTCGACCAGCGCGTCGCCGGCCTCCTCAAGGCCGCCGCCGCGGAGGGCGACCTGCGGGCCGACCTGGACACCAAGCTGGCGACCCGGCTGCTCTTCGGCATGGTCAACTCCCTGGTCGAGTGGTACCGGCCGCACGCGGCGGGCGGCTACGACCGCGACCAGGTCGCGGACGCCGTCGTACGGCTGGCCTTCGACGGGCTGCGTGCCTCCTGACGGGCCGCGCACTTACTGAGGGGCTGCGCGCCTCGTGACGGGTTGCCTGCCTCCTGAGGGGTTGCGCGCCTTCTGAGGGGGCGCGGTCGACGGTCCTGGCTAGAGAGGCGGCATGCTGCCCGGGCCCAGGTCCGTCTCCTCGAACACCAGCAGTGTGCGCGTCGAGAGCACCTCCGGGATCGACTGGAGCCTGGTCAGGACCAGCTCGCGCAGCGTCCTGTTGTCCGGGGCGTGCACCAGCAGCAGAACATCGAAATCGCCGCTGACCAGCGCGATATGGGTGGCGCCCGGCAGCTCCTGAAGCTGCTCGCGCACCGTGCGCCAGGAGTTCTGGACGATCTTCAGCGTGATGTACGCGGAAGCCCCCTGTCCGGCTCGTTCGTGGTCGACCCTGGCGCTGAAACCGCGGATCACCCGGTCGTCGATCAGCCGGTTGATCCGTGCGTACGCGTTGGCCCGGGAGACATGGACGCGCTCGGCGACCGACCGTATCGAGGCGCGGCCGTCCGTCTGGAGAATGCGCAGGATGTCCCGGTCGATGGCGTCCAGCGGCCGAGGCGGCTGTTCCTGCGCGGCGGCCCGTTCCGTGCCGTCGGCCATTTGTTCAGCTCTCCTGTCTCCCGGACTCCCCGCCATGGACGGCCTGCGTCCATCCCAGGCTGTGGAGAACCGTTTGTCCACAGGCTGGAGGCGTGTGTAGCCAAAATGGCCCGTCGACCGAACAATCGGTAGGGAGGCGGCGCCGCGCTCCGGCGCTCCGCCCGTTCGCCCCGACGAGGAGGTGCACGCGTGAAGAAGAGCAGCACGCCGGTCCAGGAACTGCCCGCCGCCGCGGCCCGTCCACCCGCCCCGCCCCCGGCCTGGCAGCCGCGGACCGACCCCGCACCGCTGCTCCCCGACCCCGAGCCGTACCGCGTGCTGGGGACCGACGCCGCGGCCGGGTCCGATCCCGCGCTGCTGCTGCGGCTCTACGCCGAGCTGGTCCGCGGCCGCAGGTTCAACGCGCAGGCGACGGCGCTGACCAAGCAGGGCAGGCTCGCCGTCTACCCGTCGAGCACCGGCCAGGAGGCGTGCCAGGTCGCCGCCGCGCTCGCCCTGCGCGAGCAGGACTGGCTCTTCCCCAGCTACCGCGACACGCTCGCCGCCGTGGCGCGCGGGCTCGATCCCGTCCAGGCGCTGACGCTGCTGCGCGGCGACTGGCACACCGGGTACGACCCGCACGAGCACCGGATCGCCCCGCTCTCCACGCCGCTCGCCACCCAGCTTCCGCACGCGGTCGGACTGGCCCACGCGGCCCGGCTCCGGGGGGACGACGTCGTCGCGCTCGCCCTGGTCGGTGACGGTGGCACCAGCGAGGGCGACTTCCACGAGGCGCTGAACTTCGCCGCCGTATGGCGGGCTCCGGTCGTCTTCCTCGTCCAGAACAACGGCTTCGCGATCTCCGTACCGCTCGCCAAGCAGTCCGCCGCTCCCTCCCTGGCCCACAAGGCCGTCGGGTACGGCATGCCGGGCCGCCTGGTCGACGGGAACGACGCCGTCGCGGTGCACCGGGTGCTCGGCGAGGCGCTGGCCCGCGCCCGGCGCGGCGGGGGGCCCACGCTGGTCGAGGCCGTGACCTACCGCATCGATGCCCATACGAACGCCGACGACGCGACGCGCTACCGCGAGCGGGACGAGGTGGAGACCTGGCGTGCGCACGACCCGGTGCGGCTGCTGGAGCGGGAGCTGACGGAGCGCGGGGTGCTCGACGAGGACGGCATCAGGGAGGCCGCGGACTCCGCCGAGACGATGGCCGCGCGGCTGCGCGAACGGATGAACGCGGACCCGGTGCTCGACCCCATGGACCTGTTCGCGCACGTCTTCGCCGAGCGGACCTCGCAACTCCGGGAGCAGGAGGCCCAGCTCCGGGCCGAGCTGGCCGCCGCCGAGTCGGCCGGCGAAGAGGCTGGTGATCCGCGATGACCGGCACCGTGGAGGAGAGGACCGCGGTCGCGGCGAAGCCCGCCACGATGGCGCTGGCGCTCCAGCGCGCGCTGCGTGACGCGATGGCCGAGGACCCGGCGGTCCATGTCCTCGGGGAGGACGTGGGCACGCTCGGCGGGGTCTTCCGGATCACCGACGGGCTCGCGGCCGAGTTCGGGGACGAGCGGTGCACGGACACACCGCTCGCCGAGGCGGGCATCCTGGGGACGGCCGTCGGCATGGCGATGTACGGGCTGCGGCCGGTCGTGGAGATGCAGTTCGACGCCTTCGCCTATCCGTCGTTCGAACAGCTCATCAGCCATGTGTCGCGGATGCGCAACCGCACGCGCGGCGCACTGCCGCTGCCCATCACGGTGCGGGTGCCGTACGGCGGCGGGATCGGCGGGGTCGAGCACCACAGCGACTCCTCCGAGGCGTACTACATGGCGACCCCCGGCCTCCATGTCGTCACGCCCGCGACGGTCGAGGACGCGTACGGGCTGCTGCGGGCCGCCATCGCCTCCGACGACCCGGTGGTCTTCCTGGAGCCGAAGCGGCTCTACTGGTCGAAGGCCGCGTGGTCGCCGGACGCGCCGGCCGAGGTCGGGCCGATCGGGCGCGCGGTCGTCCGGCGCCGGGGCTCCAGCGCCACGCTCCTCACGTACGGCCCCTCGCTTCCCGTCTGTCTTGAAGCGGCGGAGGCGGCCCGTGCCGAGGGCTGGGACCTGGAGGTCGTCGACCTGCGCTCGCTGGTGCCGTTCGACGACGAGACGGTGGCGGAGTCCGTGCGCCGCACGGGCAGGGCGGTCGTCGTCCACGAGTCCACCGGCTTCGGCGGACCGGGCGGGGAGATCGCCGCGCGGGTCACCGAGCGCTGCTTCCACCACCTGGAGGCGCCGGTGCTGCGGGTGACCGGATTCGACATTCCCTATCCGCCGCCCATGCTGGAGAGGCACCATCTTCCGGGAGTGGACCGGGTGCTGGACGCGGTCGCGCGGCTCCAGTGGGAGACGGAGAGCTGATGGCGCAGGTGCTGGAATTCAAACTGCCTGACCTCGGTGAAGGGCTGACCGAGGCGGAGATCGTCCACTGGCTCGTGTCGGTGGGCGACGTCGTCGCCGTCGATCAGCCGGTCGTCGAGGTCGAGACGGCCAAGGCGCTGGTCGAGGTGCCCTGCCCTTACGGGGGCGTGGTGACGGCGCGCTACGGCGAGGAGGGCGCGGAGCTGCCGGTCGGGGCGCCGCTGCTGACCGTCGCGGTGGGCGCGTCGGCCCCGCTGGGCGGAGCTGAGCCCGCCTCCGCCCCGGCCCCGGCCTCGGCTCCGGTGGCCAGGTCCGCGCCGTCTCCCGCCCCGGCCGCATCCGACTCCGGAGCGTCGGGCAATGTGCTCGTCGGGTACGGCACGGGCGCGCCGGTGGCCCGCAGGCGCCGGGTCCGGCCGCCGGGGGACGGGCTCCGTGCGGCTCCTCCCGCCGTTCCGGCCGGCTCCACCGCGAACGGGACGGCCGGTCCCGTCGCGGTCGTCTCCCCGCTGGTGCGCAGGCTCGCCCGCGAGCACGACCTCGATCTGCGGACGCTCCCGGGCTCGGGGCGGGACGGCCTGATCCTGCGGTGCGACGTCGAGCGGGCGATACGGGAAGGCGCCACGGCGTCCCCGGCCGCGCGGCCCCGGTCCGCGCCGGCGGCGCCGTCCATGACGCCCGGGCCCGCACCGCAGGCACCTGACCGTGCGGAGGCTTCCCCGCCGCAGCCCGGTGCCACCAGGGTGCCGCTGCGGGGCGTACGGGGCGTGGTCGCGGACAAGCTGGCCCGCAGCAGGCACGAGATCCCGGACGCCACCTGCTGGGTCGACGCGGACGCCACGGAGCTGCTGGCCGCCCGTACGGCGATGAACGCGGCGGGCGGGCCCAAGATCTCGCTGATCGCGCTGTTCGCCCGGATCTGCACGGCGGCCCTCGTCCGGCACCCCGAGCTGAACTCCACCGTGGACACGGCGGCCCGGGAGATCGTGCGGCTGCCCGAGGTGCATCTCGGCTTCGCCGCGCAGACCGACCGCGGGCTGGTCGTCCCCGTCGTACGGGACGCGCACACCCGCTCCGCGGAGTCGCTGAGCGCCGAGTTCGCCCGGCTCACGGAGGCGGGCCGGTCCGGCACGCTGACGCCGAAGGATCTGACCGGCGGCACCTTCACGCTCAACAACTACGGGGTGTTCGGGGTCGACGGCTCCACCCCGATCATCAACCACCCCGAGGCGGCGATGCTCGGCATCGGCCGGATCGTGCCCAAACCCTGGGTCCACCAGGGGGAACTGGCGGTGCGTCACGTCGTGCAGCTCTCGCTCACCTTCGACCACCGGGTCTGTGACGGCGGTACGGCGGGCGGCTTCCTGCGCCATGTCGCGGACTGTGTCGAGCAGCCGGCGGTGCTGTTGCGCACGCTGTGACGGGGCCGAGTCGGAAGAACCGGGGACCGCGCGTACTCCGGACCGGCGATCACGGCACATAATGCAGCCATGACCGCCTATGACGCCATCGTGCTCGCCGGAGGCGCCGCCAGACGGCTCGGCGGGGCCGACAAGCCCGGCGTGCGGGTCGGCGGCCGGGCGCTGCTCGACCGGGTGCTCGCCGCCTGCGACGGGGCCGCCGACACCGTGGTCGTGGGCGGTCGGCGGCCGACGGCACGGCCGGTTCGCTGGGCCCGCGAGGAGCCGCCGGGCGGTGGGCCGCTCGCCGCGCTCGACGCCGGGGTGCGGTGCGTGCGGCCCGATGCGGAGACCGTGCTCGTCCTCTCCGCGGACCTGCCGTTCCTCTCCCGGCCGACGGTGCGCCGACTCGTCGGGACGCTCGTCGGGAGCGGCGCGGAGGCGGCGCTGCTCACCGACCCCGACGGCCGGGACCAGCCGCTGGTCGCGGCGTACGGCGCCGAGCCGCTGCGCCGCGAGATCGCCCTGCTCCGTACCGAGTACGGCAGCCTCGCCGGTCTGCCGCTGCGGCTGCTCGTGCAGGAACTCGAACTCGCCTGGGTCGACGCGGGGCCGCTCGCCCCCTTCGACTCCTTCGACTGTGACACCTGGGAAGACATCTCCACGGCGCGGGCCCGGATCAGGGAGCATGGGACCGTGCTGGACGAATGGATCACCGCAGTCAAGGACGAACTCGGCATCGAGCTGGACGTCGACACCTCCGCCCTTCTCGACCTCGCCCGCGACGCCGCGCACGGCGTCGCCCGGCCCGCCGCGCCGCTGACGACCTTCCTGGTCGGGTACGCGGCGGCCCGGGCCGGGGGAGACGGACCCGAAGCTGTCGCGGAAGCGGCCCGCAAGGCCGCGGCGCTGGCCCTGCGTTGGGCCGCCGAAGCGGAGACTGAGGCGGAAGCGAAGACCGAGAGGGAGGCCACCGACGGCTCCACCGGTAGCGACGGTGGCGCGGCCGGGGCCAAGGGGGCCGACGCAGGATGACCGCCCATGACCGCAAGGTCGACGGGACCGAGGAGCTCGACGGGACCGCGGGGGCCGGTGGGCGCGGCGGTCTCGACGGGATCGACGCCATCGACGGGATCGACGACGTGCTGGCGCTCGTCGGCCGAAGCCCGGCCGGGAGCCACCACGGCGGCCACGGCACCGGCCACAGTTACAGCCACAGCCACAACACCGGCCAGAACACCGGCCACGGCAACGGCAACGGCAGCGGTCGGGACGCGGGGGCCCGTACCGGTTCCGCCGGGTCCAGCCGGCCCCGCGCCACGGCGTGGTCCGACGCCCGCGCGCTCGCGGCACGCTCCGGGCGCCCGGCACCGGACGGAACGCCGTCCGCGCGGGCCCGCCGGGTCCCCCTCGACCAGGCCCTGGGCCTGGCACTCGCCGAGCCGCTGGCCGCGCTGACCGACCTGCCGCCCTTCGACACCTCGGCCATGGACGGCTGGGCGGTCTCCGGGCCGGGCCCCTGGTCCGTACAGAACGGCGCTCACGACAGCGGCGACGACAACGGCAGCGGCGGCCCCGGCCTGCTCGCCGGGCACGCCACGGCCGTGCCCCTCCCCGACGGTTCGGCGGTACGGATCGCCACCGGCGCCCGCGTTCCGCCCGACGCCACCGCGGTGATCCGCAGCGAACACGCCCGTACCGACGCCGCCGGACATCTCCACTCCCAGCGCCCGGTGACCCAGGGCCAGGACATCCGGCCGCGCGGCCAGGAGTGCCGCTCCGGCGAGCATCTGCTGCCCGCCGGCTATGTGATCACTCCCGCCGTGCTCGGGCTCGCGGCGGCGGCCGGCTACGACGAGCTGCCCACCGTCCCGCGCCCGCGCGTCGAGGTGCTGGTCCTCGGCGACGAACTGCTCGTCGAAGGGCTCCCCCACGACGGGCTGATCCGCGATGCCCTCGGTCCGCTGATCGCACCCTGGCTGCGCGCCCTCGGCGCGGAGGTCGTCGCCACCCGCCGGCTCGGCGACGACGCCGAGGCGCTGTACCGCGCGGTCTCCGCGTCCACGGCGGACCTCGTCATCACCACGGGAGGCACGGCGGCGGGACCGGTCGACCATGTCCATACCGTGCTGCGGCGGACGGGCGCCGAACTGCTGGTGGACGGGGTCGCCGTGCGCCCCGGCCATCCCATGGTGCTGGCCCGGCGGGCCCCCGGGCGGCTGTTCATCGGGCTGCCCGGCAATCCGCTCGCCGCGGTCTCCGGACTGCTGACGCTCGCCGAACCCGTGCTGTGGGGACTGGCGGGGCGGGCACCCCGGACATCGTACCACGTACCGGTACGGGACGCGGTGCACGGACATCCGTCCGACACCCGGCTGGTCCCCTTCGTCCACCGGGACGAGGGGCTCGTACCGTTGCGATTCAACGGTCCGGCCATGCTGCGCGGTATCGCCGCCGCGGACGGGCTCGCGGTGGTGAAGCCCGGTGGCGCGCGGCCGGGTGACGATCTGGAAGTTCTCGACCTGCCGTGGAACGCCACGGTGTCGGTCGACGGAGGGTGTTTCACGTGAAACTTCCGGGCCAGGACGCGATGGCCAGACGCGCGGACGAGCATCTGGTCGCCGCGCGGGTGAAGCTGCCGCGCCGCACGGCCGTACGGCCGCTGCGGCAGGTCAGCCGTCGGCTGCTGATGGCGCTGTTCGTCCTCGCGCTGACGGTCTTCCTCGTCTACGTCGACCGGGAGGGGTACCACGACAACGCGGACGAGTCCGTCGACTTCCTCGACGCCGTCTACTACGCGACCGTCACGCTCTCCACGACGGGGTACGGCGATATCGTGCCGTACAGCGACAGCGCGCGGCTGGTGAACGTCCTGCTCGTGACCCCGCTACGGGTCTGCTTTCTCATCATCCTGGTCGGAACCACTCTTGAGGTCCTCACGGAGCGCACCCGGGAGGAATGGCGGCTGAACCGCTGGAGGTCCAACTTGCGCGACCACACCGTCATCGTCGGCTACGGCACCAAAGGGCGCTCGGCGATACAGACCCTCCGTGCCACCGGGCTGAAGAAGGAACAGATCGTCATCGTCGACCCGTCGAACAAGGTGATCGAGGCGGCCAACGCCGAAGGGTTCGTGGGGGTCGTCGGCGACGCGACCCGCAGCGACGTGCTGCTGCGGGCCGAACTCCAGCGCTCCCGCCAGGTCGTCATCGCCACCCAGCGCGACGACACGGCGGTGCTGGTGGCGCTGACCGCGCGGCAGCTCAACCGGGGCGCCAAGATCGTCGCCGCGGTGCGCGAGGAGGAGAACGCGCCGCTGCTGCGGCAGTCCGGCGCGGACGCCGTGATCACCAGCGCGAGCGCGGCCGGCCGGCTGCTCGGGCTCTCCGTGCTCAGCCCCAGCGCCGGCACGGTGATGGAGGATCTGATCCAGCAGGGCAGCGGCCTCGATCTCATCGAACGCCCGGTGATAAAGGCCGAGGTGGGGCGGAACGTACGGGAGACGGACGACCTGGTCGTGAGCGTGCTGCGCGGGCACCGGCTGCTCGGTTACGACGACCCGGCGGCGAGCCCGCTCCAGCTCACCGACCGGCTGATCACCATCGTCCGGGCCACGAGCCCCGCGGAGTCCGACCTCACCAACTGACCTCACCCACTGACTCCACCGACCGGCCTCGCTGACCGACCCGGCCGACCGGCCTCGCTGACCGACCCGGCCGGCCTCGCCGACCGGCCTGGACTCTCCGCCGACCTGGCCTCTCCGCCCGGTGCTCAGGAGTAGCCTCGCGGCCATGCATGCGATCACGATTCCGGAACCTGGCGGCCCCGACGCGCTCGTATGGGCGGAGGTACCCGACCCCGTAGCCGGTGACGGCGAGGTGCTCGTCGAGGTGGTGGCGAGCGCCGTCAACCGCGCCGACCTGTTGCAGCGCCAGGGCTTCTACGATCCCCCGCCCGGCGCCTCCCCGTACCCCGGTCTGGAGTGCGCGGGCCGGATCACCGCGCTGGGGCCCGGTGTCGCCGGGTGGGCCGTCGGGGACGAGGTGTGCGCGCTGCTGGCCGGCGGCGGCTACGCCGAGCAGGTCGCCGTACCGGCGGGGCAGCTCCTGCCCGTGCCGGAAGGGGTGGACCTGGCCACGGCCGCGGCGCTGCCCGAGACCACCGCGACCTGCTGGTCCAACGTCTTCATGGTTTCCCACCTGCGGCCCGGTGAGACGGTCCTCGTGCACGGCGGCGCCAGTGGGATCGGCACGATGGCGATCCAGCTCGCCAAGGCGGTGGGCGCGCGGGTCGCGGTCACGGCGGGCGGTCCCGACAAGCTGGCGCGCTGCGCCGAGCTGGGTGCGGACATCCTGATCAACTACCGCGAACAGGACTTCGTCGAGGAGATCCGCAAGGCCACGGAGGGCGCGGGAGCGGATGTCATCCTCGACATCGTCGGCGCCAAATATCTGGAGCGGAACGTGAAGGCGCTGGCCGTGAACGGCCGGATCGCGGTGATCGGTCTCCAGGGCGGGGCGAAGGGCGAACTCAATCTGGGCGCCCTGCTCAGCAAGCGCGCCGCCATCACCGCGACCTCGCTGCGCGCCCGCCCGCTGGCCGAGAAGGCGTCCATCGTCGCGGCCGTACGGGAGCACGTCTGGCCGCTGATCGCGGACGGGCAGGTCCGGCCGATCGTGGAGCAGACGCTGCCGATGGAACGGGCGGCCGACGCGCACCGCGCGCTGGAGAGCGGTACGCACATCGGCAAGGTGCTGCTCCTCACCTCCTGAGAACAGAGGACCTCCCGACAACAGGAGGCTCCCTGAGAACAGGAGCGCGGTCCGGCCCCCAGCGGGTGGGCCGGACCGCGCAAAGCCTGCGGGCCTTACAGATGGTCCTTACGGATGTGGTTTGCAGGTGTGGCTTACCGGTGTGGCTTACAGATACGGGCCCGAGCGGATCGCGCCATGGCCCTGGTCGCCCTCGTCCTCCGGGACGGAGCCAGGCGGCAGAGCGCGCCGCATCTGCTCCAACTGGGCCCTGGCCGCCATCTGCTGGGCGAAGAGCGCTGTCTGGATCCCGTGGAACAGGCCCTCCAGCCACCCCACCAACTGGGCCTGCGCGATGCGCAGTTCCGCCTCGGAGGGGATCGCCTCGTCGGTGAAGGGCAGCGAGAGCCGCTCCAGCTCCTCGACCAGCTCGGGCGCGAGCCCGTCCTCCAGCTCCTTCACCGAGCCGGCGTGGATCTCCTTGAGCCGCACCCGGCTCGCCTCGTCCAGAGGGGCCGCCCGCACCTCCTCCAGAAGCTGCTTGATCATGCTGCCGATGCGCATGACCTTCGCGGGCTGTTCCACCATCTCCGTCACCGGGATCTCACGCGCCTCGGCGTCGGCCCCGCCGCCGCCGAAGGACATCCCGTCCTGTCCGACCACCAGGACATGGGGGCTCTCCTGCGACCGTTCGTTCCTCGGCATCTCCATGCGGTCCATTGTCTCGCACATGTGCGTCATCACGCGGCGTGGGGCCCGGGGGAAGGCAGGCGGAGGTTGTTAGGGGGGGGCGCGGCCCGGGGCGGGGGGGGGGCCGGGGGGGCCCCGGGGGCCCCCCCCCCGGAAGCGGGGCCGAGGGGGGCCGGGGGCCCCCCGCCG
>NZ_JBHZEJ010000013.1:0-29485 GCF_042756365.1 Streptomyces sp. NPDC059092 | reverse complement strand
GGGGTCTCTCTCGCGACTTTGCTTCCCTCTCTATATCTCGGCGTCCTTTGGTCCCCCACGGGTGCTAAACCCGGCCCCGCCCCCCCTACCTAATCCGTCGATTTTAGCGGCGGGGCCCACGGCTCCAGGTCCTGGGCCCGGCCGCTGTTCCCCGGCGGGCACCACGGCCGTTACGCGGCTACGTGGCGGCCCTGCGGCCCAGCGTCCGGTGCGAGCGGGTGACCAGCGCCGCGAGGAGCGCCGCGCCCAGCGGGACGGCGATCAGCAGGGCGGCCATCGTGGCCCACGGGATGACGACGGGCACGAACGGCGGGGGGGCTATCGAACCCTGGTCCAGAGCCTCCTGGTACCAGCCCTCCTCGCTGCGCCGAGCGGTCAGCCGTAGCCCGATGGCGGGCAGCACCCCGGCCACGGAGCCGAGGAGGACCCCCATCACCGCCACCACCCCGCACTGGAAGCCGCTGAGCGTCCTGCGGACGCGCGCCGGGGCGCCGACCGCCGCGAGCGTCTTCAGATCGGCCTCCGCGTCGGCCTGGGCGAGCCCGGTGGCGATACCGGCGGCGCCGATGGTGATCAGACCGGCGAAGACGGTCAGGGCCAGCAGCACGATGTTGGCCTCGGCGGTGTAACCCCTCTCGATCCGCAGGTTGACGTCGGTGCCTGTCTTGTCGATCTCACCGTCCAGCTTCTGCTGCTGGGCGGTGGTCGGCAGAGAGGAGGTCGAGTAGTACGCGCCGAACGGGACGGTGCCGACACCCGCCGCCTTCGCGGCGTCCGGGGGAATGATCATGGACAGGCCGTACGCGTTGACGTTCCCGGGGACCTCGTGCACGGCGAACGACTTGATCTCGCCCGGCGGCTCCTTGTCCGCCTCCCGCGCCTTGTCCGCAGCGTCCATATCGGTGATCAGCCGGATGCTGACCTTGCCGTCCTTGTCGACGTTCCGCTTGTCGAACGAGACGACCTTGCCCTCGGCGAGCGCCTTCGAGGCCTCCGGGTCCTTGACGTCGAGGACCTTCAGCAGCTTGGCGTCGCCGACCAGCACGCCACCGTCGACCTGGCTGTAGACGTTGTCCTCCTGGCAGCGCCAGTCCTTGCCGAGCTTGCGGCGCTCGGCCGGGGTGAACTTGTCGTCTTCGCCCTCCTGCCACAGCAGGCACTGGTTGGCCTCGGGCACGACGACCTCGTACTGCCCGCAGCCCTCCTCGCCGCCGTACATCGGACAACTGGGCTTGCCGACGTTGACGCGGTTCACGTCGGCCCGGATGTCGACGGGCAGGGCCTTCTGGACCGCGTCCCGCACGGTGGGCACGTCCCGGCCGCCGCCGCCCTCGGCGACCATGACGGAGACCGCGCCGTGCGGCAGGCTGGGCATGTACTCGGCCCGGTACTGGGCGTCGCTGCTCGCGGTGTACGTGGAGACCGCGACGGTGCCCGCGACGGCGGCCAGTACGGCGGCCACGGCGGGGGCCGTGCGCCCCCGGTTGCGTACGGAGTCCCGCAGCGCCAGGCGCGGGGAGAGCGGCAGCCAGCGGCCGATCCGGCCGAAGAGCCCCACCAGGGCGGGGGTCAGCGCGACCACGCCCAGCTCGGCGAGGGCGCTGCCGGCCGCGACGATGGTGAACTGGTCGGTCATCAGCGATCCGTACAGCGCGATCGACGCGCCGATCGCGACCGCGATCAGCCCCACGACGGGCAGCACTCTGCTGGACCTACGGACTCCGCGGCGGCCGGTGAGCGAGGCCAGGACGGTCTGCCGGGAGGAGGTGATGGCAGGGACGATCGCGGCGAGCAGACCGGTCACGACGGCGAGCAGCGCGATACCGCCCAGCTCCAGCGGCCGGATGTCGAAGCTGCCGAACCGCTTGCCCAGGTACTCCTCCAGGAGCGGGCGCAGGGCGAAGGTCAGGCCGACGGCGAGGACGGTACCGACGACCGCCGAGGCGACACCGATCACCAGCCCGCCACCGAGGACGATGGCCCTGATGTGGTGCCGGTCGCCGCCGTTGGCGCCGACCAGGCCGAGCTGGCGGCGCGAGCGCCGGGCGCCGACGGCGAAGGCGGGGCCCGCCAGGAGGCAGATCTCCAGCATCGCGAGGCCGACGACGGTACCGGCCGCGGCCAGCTGGGCGGTCTGGGCCGCGGTGCTCTGCTCGTAGTCGCTCCAGCCGTCCTTCTCGTACAGCGGGACATCGGCGCGGTCCGGCGGGTTCAGGGTCACGGCGCGGGAGGCCACCAGGATTCCCTTGGCGTTGGCCTCCTGGACCATGTTCCACGTGAAACCGTCGGGGCCGGACGCGCCCCGGTCGACCAGATAGGTGGTGGTGGCGCTCGTGCCGGGCAGGTCGTCGGCCTTCAGCGCCTTGTCGAGCGGGTCCAGCATCGCGCCGGGAAGCGCGTTGACCTGGTCCACCGCGAGTTCGTTCGGCAGCTCGTACGAGCCGACGATCCGGTACTCGGCGTCCAGCCCACGAGCGGTGAGCTTGGATCCGATCCGCAGCCCGCTCGCCTCCAGGAAGTGCGTGGTCGCCGCGACCTCGCCGCTCTTCTCCGGGAACCGGCCCTCGCCGAGGCGCATGATGCCCCGGGCCATCGGGTCGGTGGCCTTCAGCTCACGGATCTCGGTGTGCAACAGCCCGTGGGTGGTGTGCAGCTTCCCGGAGCCGACGGAGTCCTCCAGGACGGTGGCGCCCGCGGGGATGGCCTTCTTTACGTCGGTGGCGCCCTCGGGCCACGAGCCCTCGTAGTCCTTCTTCGCCTGGTAGTTCTGGGCGTCGGGGCTCTGGAGGATCGCGTCGCCGCCGTAGTCGGCGTCGGTGAACCGGGCGTCGGCGCTGCCGAGCTCCCGTTCCAGGGACTCCGAGACGGACAGCTCGGCGCTGCGGAGGGTCAGGTCCAGGGCGCTCACACCGAGGATGGGCAGCGCGATCATGGCCAGGACGAGGAAACTGCGTCCCTTGTAGCGCCAGGCGTCGCGGCGGGCGATACGCAGTGCGGCCCGCCAGGAGTGGTACCAGGTCGTCACAGCTCGGCCGCCTGGCCGGAGAGGAGCGAGTCCGCGTCGCTGCGCAGGGTCTGGTCGACGACGGCGCCGTCCCGCAGGAAGACCACCCGGTCCGCCCAGGCGGCGAAGCGCGGCTCGTGCGTGACCAGGATGCCGGCGGCGCCCGCGTCGCAGCGGGCCCGGAGCAGGCCGAGCACGGCCTCACCGGTCTCGGAGTCGAGGGCGCCGGTCGGCTCGTCCGCGAGGACGAGGCGCCGGTCGCCGATGAGCGCGCGGCAGAGGGCCACGCGCTGCTGCTGGCCGCCGGACATCTCGTCGGGGAAGCGGTCCGCGAGCTGGTCGAGGCCGATCTCCGTGAGGGCGGCGAGCGCCTCGACGCGCGCCTTGCGGGCGGAGACGCCGTCCAGCTCACGGGGGAGCGCGATGTTCTCGGCGGCGGTGAGGGCCGGGATGAGGTTGTAGTCCTGGAAGACGTAGCCGATGCTGCGGCGGCGCAGGGCCGCGAGCTTCTTGCGGTCGGCGGTGGTGATGTCGGTGCCCTCGACGAGCACCCGGCCGGAGGTGGGCATGTCGAGGCCGCCCGCGATCGTCAGCAGGGTGGACTTGCCGGAGCCCGACGGGCCCATGACGGCGACGAGTTCGCCGGGGAAGACATCGAGGTTGATCCCGCGCAGGGCGTGCACCTCGGTGGCGCCGCTGCCGTGGACGCGGGTCAGGTCCTGGAGCTGGAGGACGGGGGTCTGTGTGGAGGCCGACCGGGACGGGGGCGTCCGGGGCGAGCTGACGGGCCCCTGTGAACCCTGTGATCCCTGTGGCTGGTGTTGCTGCTGTGACTTGCGGGCCATGAGGGTCCCCCTATGGGACGTACGTGGATGGATGTGCGGTTCCGTGCGATGCGTGGGCGCGGTGAGCACGAGCCTGCGATGAACGCGTTCAGTGCTTTGAACGAGGTGAGAACGAGGTGGATCCGTCGATTCAGACGCATGCGCTGGGTGCGGTACGTGCGCGGGACGGGCGTGGAGCGGCATCGCCGAGCACGTGAGCGCGAGCGTCCGGCCCTGCCCGGGCGGATCCGGCGGGACGCGGGCGGGGGTTGCGTCCCGCCGGACCCGCCCGGGAGGCGGAGACGGCCGCCGGAGGCGGCGGGGTCAGTGACCGCCGGACCGGCGGGCGCCTTCCGCGGGCGCCCGGTCGAAGGCTTCACCGGACGTGCCACCGGACGTGCCACCGGACGCGCCGTCCGGTGGATCGTCGGTGGGCTTGCCCAGGGCTTCCTCCACCGGCAGGCCCTCGCGCACCGGCACCATCGAGAGCCGGATCAGCCGGACCTCGCAGTGGTCGAGCCAGCGCGCTTCGGCCTCCGTCTGGAAGATGAGCTGTTCCAGGACGAGCAGCCAGGCCACCTCGTCCCGGTCCTTCGGAGCGGCTTCCAGCGCCTGCGCCTTGAGCCGCGTGTAGTCCTGCATCGCCTTGATGGTGTGGCGGCGCTGCGACTGGATGACCTCCCGGATGTCGACCCCCGGCGCGCCCACCGCCATGGCGAGCTTGATCGCCAGCTCGTCGCGGGGTGGGCTGGCCCGGTCGACGGGCGTACGGAACCAGGACTTCAGCTCCGTGCGGCCGGCCGGCGTGATCACGTAGAGCGCGTGACCCGCTCCGTCCTCGCCGTCCTGGGCGACCAGGCCGTCGCGTTCCAGCCGGCCGAGCGTCGTATAGACCTGACCGACGTTGAGCGGCCACGTGGAACCCGTGCGCGACTCGAACTCCGTACGGAGCTGAGAGCCGTAGCGCGGGCCACGTTCCAGGAGGGCGAGAAGCCCATGGCGAATCGACATACTCAGTATGTATACCGAGTATGTTGTGGCCCGCAAGCGACCTGAGAGGGAGCTCGTAAGTACGTCGTAAGGACTACGCGGACGCCCGGGGGTGAAAAGTCGCAGGTGAGGAGAGGTGAGGATCAGAGGCCCCGGCGGAGCCGCAGCCCGAGAAAACCGATCCCGAGTCCGATCAGCGTGATCCCGGTTCCCAGCGTCAGGACGGAGACGGGCCGGCCCGACGCGTTCGTGACGAAGCCCGCGCCCCGCTCGCGGGCCGCGTCGGGGGCCGGGGGCCGGGACGCCGCGGACGTCTCGGGGATCGGCGCGACCGCCTCGGGCAGCGCCGCGTCCTCCCCCGCCGCCTCTTCCTCCCCGCCCGCCTCGGAGGTCTTCGCGGACCGGTCCGGCCGTGCACGCGAGGGCGACGTGGAGGAGGAGGGGGAAGAGGCGGACGCGGAGGGCGCCTTGAGGGAGGGGCGGGCGGAACCGCCGGGCGGCGTCGTGGGGGCGCCGGGCGGCTTCTTGTCGGGGCGTGTGGCCCCCGCGCCCGTACCGCTCTCCGGGTCGCGCCCCGTACCGCCCGTACCGCTTTCCGGGTCGGCGCTCCCGGCGGCGTTCCCGGAGTCCGTGCCTCCGTCGCCCCCGCTGCCCTCGTCGTTCTCGGCGCCGATCGCCGGCCCCGCCTCCTCGGGCCGTACGACCTGGCCTCCCGTCGGCCTTCCGGGCCGGGGGTGTCCCTCGCTCGCGGGCCGCCCTGTGGGCGACGTGGCGGTCTCCGGTTCCATCACGGACGTCCCGGGCGCGGCGGGCGCCCCGGACTCCCCGGCGTACGCGACAGGCGCGACGGGCGCGATGAGCAGCAGCGCCGCGACGGCGACCGCGGTCGCGCCCGGGGCGTGGAGCGGGGGACTCGAACTCACCGACTCAGCGTCACATGGGACACCGGAACCGGCATCTCGGACGTTTCGGGCGGCCTGTCCGGGGCGGCCCGGCGGGGACCGCCCGGCCGGGATGGTCACCCGCGCCCAGCAGGGCCGGACCGTCCTAGCCCGCGTCCCCCGTGGAGATCGTCAGCTCGAACCGCTGTTCCTTGGGCAGGACCGCCGAGCCCGGTTCGGGGTACTGGGTGATCACGATGTCCTCGGCCTGCGAGCCGTCGTCCTTCTTCTTCGGCTCCGCCCAGGTCCAGCCCGCCTTACGCAGGCAGTCCTTCACCGAGATGATGTCCTTGTACCGCAGGTCGGGAGCCAACACCTTCGACGGGTCCAGACTGTCCTCGGAGGGGTCCGTGCACTTGTCGGAGTCGATCGTGCGGTTCCGCTCCGGGTCCCGGTGGTCCGCCGACACCGACGCGCTGTCGGTGGCGACGTCCGGGCCGGCCTTGTCGTCGTTCGTGTCGCCGTTCCGCGAGAGGGCGGCGATCAGGCCGCCTACAGCCAGGATCGCGACGGCGATCGAGCCCACGACGACCAGGGTGTTCCGCTTGCCGCCCCCGCCCCCGCCACTGCCCGCACCGGAGCCCGCGGAGCCGTGCGGGGAGACGCTGTACGGCGTCGTCGGCGCGGGGGTCGAGTACGCCGGGGGCGCCTGCGGATAGCCGTAGCCCGGACCCTGCGGGTGGGCCGGCGACGTGGTCTGTATCGGGCCGTACGCCGATGCGGCGGCGGGCGTCGGCGGGCCGTAGGGACCCGGCTGGTACGGCGTCTGCACACCGCCCGGCAAGCCCTGTACGCCCTGCGCGCTCTGCGGGGCCGGGGCCTGGACCGACTGGTCCACCGGCGGGAAGACCGCGGAGCCCACGCCCGAACCGCTGCTGTTCTGCGGGGCGCCCGGCACGATCACCGGGGCGACCGGCTGCCCGGCCGTCAGGACGCGCACGCACGCGTCGCGCATCGCGTCCGCGCTCGGGAAACGTTCGTTGGGGTTCTTCTTCAGCGCCCGTGCGACCAGCGCGTCCATCGCCGGCGTGAGCGACCGGTTGATACTGGAGGGCGCGACCGGCTCCTCCTGGACGTGTGCGTACGCGATCGCCAGCGGTGAGTCCGCGTCGAACGGCAGCCGGCCCGTCAGGAGCTGGAAGAGCATGATCCCGACCGAGTACAGGTCGGAGCGCGCGTCGACCCCGCGTCCCAGCGCCTGTTCGGGCGAGAGGTACTGCGGCGTACCGACGACCATGCCGGTCTGCGTCATCGACGTGACGCCCGACTGCATGGCGCGGGCGATGCCGAAGTCCATCACCTTCACGACACCGCGCTTGTTGATCATCACATTGCCGGGCTTGATGTCCCGGTGGACCAGGCCCATCTCATGGCTGGTCTCCAGCGCGGCCAGCACATCGGCGGTCACCTTGAGCGCCTTGTCGGCCGGCATCGCGCCGTACTGCCCGATGTCCTGCTGGAGCACCGAGCCGAGCGGGTGCCCCTCGACGTACTCCATGACGATGTACGGCATCACCGCGCCGTCGAGGGTGTCCTCGCCGGTGTCGAAGACGGAGACGATGTTGGTGTGCGACAGCTTGGCCACAGCCTGCGCCTCGCGGCGGAAGCGCTCACGGAAGGACTGTTCGCGTCCCAGCTCCGAGTGGAGGGTCTTGATCGCCACCTGACGGTCGAGCGCCGTGTCGTACGCGAGATACACGGACGCCATCCCGCCCTCGCCGAGCAGATCGCGGAGCTGGTACCGGCCGCCCGCGACCGAACCGCCCGCATGGCGGCCCCGTGCGCCGTCGTGGCTCATGACTGTGCTCCCCCTCGTCGCGCGTGGACGCGGTCGTGCTCGCGCGGCGGTATCGCGGTGATTCCGGCAGCACCGCCGAGAACGGCGATACTGGCGCGGTGATCCCTTATTACTGGCCAAGTTTGCCGTAGGGCACCGACACGTCAAGCCGGGTGCCCGTTCCGTGACCGTAGACACAGCAAGCGTCTCGGAAGCGTTACAGGAACCTCACGTAATTTGCATGGGCGGCGAGGCAACGGGTTTCATGACCGGTCCATCCTGGACCGGCGTGTCACCGGGAGGCTGTAGCGTGAGGTGCCATAGCCACCCCTGAGCAACCCTCCCAAGTCCCAAACACGCAGGCACACAAGCTTCACAGAGCTCCTGAGACCCACAGACCACCCGCGGACCGCGCGCGCGGCCACCACGCGGACAGAAACGACGGCGAGGACTGATGGCACCCGAACCCGAAGCAGGCGGCGGAGTGTCGGATGCGGCGGACTCCTGGGGCGACAACGGATTGGTCGGCGGGACGGTCGGCGACGGCCGCTACCGCATGACCCATCGCCTCGGGCGCGGCGGCATGGCCGAGGTGTTCGCGGCCGAGGACGTACGGCTCGGGCGCATCGTCGCCGTGAAGCTGCTCCGGGCCGATCTCGCCGAGGACCCGGTCTCCAAGGCCCGCTTCACGCGTGAGGCGCAGTCGGTCGCGGGCCTCAACCACCACGCGGTGGTGGCGGTGTACGACTCGGGCGAGGACACCGTCAACGGGCAGACCGTCCCGTACATCGTGATGGAGCTGGTCGAGGGCCGCACCATCCGCGATCTGCTCGTCAGCGCGGAGGCCCCGCCGCCCGAGCAGGCGCTGATCATCGTCTCCGGTGTGCTGGAGGCGCTCGCCTACTCGCACCAGCACGGCATCGTCCACCGTGACATCAAGCCGGCGAACGTGATCATCACGGACGCGGGCGCGGTCAAGGTGATGGACTTCGGCATCGCGCGCGCCTTGCACGGCGCGCAGTCGACGATGACCCAGACCGGCATGGTCATGGGCACGCCGCAGTACCTCTCGCCCGAACAGGCCCTCGGCAAGGCGGTCGACCACCGCAGCGACCTGTACGCCACGGGCTGTCTGCTGTACGAACTGCTGGCCCTGCGGCCCCCGTTCACCGGCGAGACCCCGCTCTCCGTGGTCTACCAGCACGTCCAGGACATCCCGGTACCGCCCTCCGAGGTCTCGGACGTGGCGCCGCCGGAGCTGGACGGCCTCGTGATGCGTTCGCTCGCGAAGGAGCCGGACGACCGGTTCCAGAGCGCCGAGGAGATGCGCGGGCTCGTCCAGTACGGCCTGCAGATGATCCAGCAGCAGGGCAGCCACACCGGCGGCTGGAACACCGGCCCGGTCGACGCCCACATGATGGGCGGCAACACCCCAGCGATGGGCATGGCGACGACCGCGATGGGCCACCCGCCGCACGGCGAGACGTCGCAGGGCCCGATCCTGCCGCCGATGAACCCGAACGACGGCGGATACGACGGCGGCCACCACGGCAACGGCGGAGGGCGCGGCAAGCTCTGGCTCTTCGTCGCGCTCGCGGTGATCGCGATCATCGCGGGAGTGGCGTTCGCGATGAAGAACATCGGCGGCACGGACACCGGGAACGACACCAAGAACCCGACCACGCACTCCCCGAGCTCGGAGGAGACGACCGGGAGTCCGTCCCCCTCCGCGTCGGAGTCCTCGCAGGACAGCGATACGGACACCTCCACGGGCGGCAACGACTACCCGAGTTACGAGAAGACCCGTAAGCCCTCCTGGACGCCGAGCCCGTCGCTGGAGCCGTCGGACGACACGCCGACCTCCACCGACACGGGCACGGCGGACGGCGGGACGGGCGACGGCGGGAACGGCAACGACCCGTCGAGCGACCCGTCCTCCGGGCCGACCGGCGACGGCGGCGACACCGAGCCCGGCGGCCCCGGGTCGGTCACGACCGGTTCCTCCAGCGACACCTCGGCCGGCACGATCGAGGGCCTCGACGGGGGCGGCCAGGGCTGAGGCGGACTCCGGGGGCTCCCCGGTCCGCACGCGGCTCCACGGGCCGGCCGCCTCGGCGGTCGGCCCCATGGGCCGGCGGGTCAGCCCGTGAACGCCTCACGGACCGCCTCGTACTCCCGCGTCCACCACACCGCGAGGGCCGACACCGCCGCGAACAGCGGGTCGGCCCTCCGGTCGTCCAGCATGTAGCGCCACCGCAGTATCCAGAAGTCGTTGAGCCGCTCCCACCAGACCCGGTGGACCGCCGCGGCCAGCTCGGAGGCGTCCGCCCCGGCCGCCCGGCGGTAGGCCCGCGCGTACGCCCGTACCTTGGGCAGCTCCAGCTCCCCCGTCGGCCGGACGAAGAAGATCGCGGCGGCCCGTACGGCCTCCTCGGCGCGCGGCTGGACGCCGAGCCGGTCCCAGTCGATGATCGCGGCCGGCTCCGCGCCCCGGTAGAGCAGGTTCAGCGGATGGAAGTCGCCGTGCACCCACCCCGTCGCGGGCTCGGTGCCGGGCGGCGGGCGGCGGTGGGCGTGGCGCTCCAGCAGCTCCCTGCGCTCCAGGAGCCGGTGCTCGGCCAGCGCGTCGAAGACCTCGCGGCGGGCCCGGCCGCGCGCCAGGGCGAGGAGTTCACCGATGAGCGCGAAGGTGTCGGCGGGGTCCGGGCTGAGGTGGGCGAGCGCCGCCGGGTCGGGCTCCATCACCCGCTCCAGGCCGGTGTGCACGAGCCCGAGCAGTCCGCCGAGGCGCCGTGACGCGCGGGCCGTGAGCTGCGCGCCGTCGCGGTGGCTGCCCTCGATCCAGGGGTGCAGCGCGTAACAGCACCCGCCGATGACGGCGACGGTGTCCCCGTCCGTGCTCTCGACGGGCGGCGCGACAGGCACGCCGAACGTCTGGAGCCGCTGGGTGGCGCGGTGCTGGTGGGCGATGGCCTCGTGGTCGCCGTCGAGGTGGTGCTTGAGGAAGTACGCGCCGCGGGTGGTACGGAGCCGGTAGCCCCGGTTGAGGAGGCCTTGGGCGACGGGCTCGCACGACAGGGGGTCGCCCGTGTTCCGGTAGCGCCGGAGCAGCAGCCGTACGGGCGGGGCCGGGGGGTGGGGGGCGGCGGTGCGGGGGGTGGGAACAGGGGCGGGGAACGGGGTGGTGCGGGGGGCGGAAAGGAGTGCGGTAACGGGCGGAGCTGTGTGGCTGGCACGAGCGGCGGCGGGCCGGGGGATGACGGCGGTCGCGGCAGGCGCAGCGAGTTCATATGAGCGCGGCACTTGTCAGATGGTAGATCACGCAGCGTGTTGACTCCGTCGCTCGTCGGCACGGTCGAGCGTATGTACGGTTACGAACTGGGGTGTAAGGCGCATATAGACCGGATCGAACGGTTCACCGTCCACATGGTGAGGTCCGGCGCCAAACATTTCGATTTCCGAGGGGGTCGGCTCGATCAACTCGGCCGTCCCGGTGAACTGGACCGACCAGAGGTCTTCCGCGTCACTGCCGTAGTTGTCCGCCCCGTACGCCACCACGCCGCCGCCGCACGCCTGGTGGTATCCGTGCCCCGCGTGCATCCTCAGCAGGACCGAGCCCTCCGTCACCACATGGCGGGCGGGTGCCACGAACGGCATGGCCCGCATGCTCGTCGCCACGCGTCCGTACGGCACGCGGTTCAGCAGGTGGATGGCGCGGGTCTCCTCGGGGGACATGCCGTCCACTCTCCGTCACGGAGGCCGCCGCCACCAGGGGATACGGCCCCTCAACCACGGGACGTTGGTCCCGATTGGGACCCGCCGCGCCGCGGTACGCGTAGGGCGGGACGGCCGAGTGGGGGTGCCGGGCGCCGGGTGCCGGGGGTCGTCTGTGCCGCGGCCGGCGCGGGCTCAGCGCTGCTCGGCCTGGAGCCGGGCCACGTACGCCGCCGCCTGCGAGCGCCGCTCCATCCCCAGCTTGGAGAGCAGGCTGGAGACATAGTTCTTGATCGTCTTCTCGGCGAGATGGAGCCGTTCGCCGATCGCCCGGTTGGTCATCCCCTCGCCGATCAGGTCCAGGATCCTGCGCTCCTGGTCGGTGAGGCCGGACAGCTTGTCGTCCGCCTTCGGGCCGTTCCCCGTACGCAGCCGCTCCAGCACCCGCGCCGTCGCCACCGGGTCGAGCAGTGACCGGCCCGCCGCCACGTCCCGTACGGCTGTCAGCAGTTCGTTGCCCCTGATCGCCTTCAGTACGTAACCCGAGGCGCCGGCCATGATCGCGTCGAAGAGCGCCTCGTCGTCCGCGAACGACGTGAGCATCAGGCACTTGACGGACTCGTCCCGGGACCTGACCTCCCGGCAGACCTCCACGCCGCTGCCGTCGGGGAGCCGTACGTCCAGCACCGCCACGTCCGGGCGCGTGGCCGGGATGCGGGCCATCGCGTCGGCCGCCGTGCCCGCCTCGCCGACGACCTCGATGTCGTCCTCGACCGAGAGAAGTTCGAAGACGCCCCGGCGGACGACTTCATGGTCATCAAGCAGGAATACCCTGATTTTTCCGTCTTCGTGCACAGAATTCAGTCTCACACACTCACCCCTTCCCTGCCGCAGATCAGCGGGATAACGTGCCGTTGTTCCGGCGGCCTGCGAGGCTGTGACCAGTGGTTGTTCCAGACTTTGCCGATTTACTTGGAAATCCAAGCAAAATGGCAGGTCAGATGGGGTTTCGCAGTAATGCTGCCCACTGGGTAACGTGCCTGTGACAGGGCGCTCGCCGGGGCACCTGTCACGCCTGTCCCGACCTGGTCGCACCCACCCGCGTGCGCCTGGCGGTACAGGCGAGCCGCACTGGTTCCCGGCGGATCCCGGGGGCTGGACAGACGGAGGAGCACGCACGTGACCGTGGAAAGCACTGCCGCTCGCACACCGCGACGGAGCAGCGGTACCGGTACCAAGCGCGCGAGCGCGAAGAAAACGGCCAAACCGCGGACTTCCGGGCCGCAGCTCGTCCAGTTGCTGAGCCCCGAGGGCGAGCGCCTGGAACACCCCGAGTACTCGGCCCTCATCGCCGACATCACCCCCGAATCCCTGCGCGGGCTCTACCGGGACATGGTCCTGACCCGCCGCTTCGACGCCGAGGCCACCGCCCTCCAGCGCCAGGGCGAGCTGGGGCTCTGGGCGTCGCTGCTGGGCCAGGAGGCCGCGCAGATCGGCTCGGCGCGCGCGCTGCGCGACGACGACTACGTCTTCCCGACCTACCGCGAGCACGGCGTCGCCTGGTGCCGCGGCGTCGACCCGACCAATCTGCTGGGCATGTTCCGCGGCGTGAACCACGGCGGCTGGGACCCGAGCACGAACAACTTCCACCTCTACACGATCGTCATCGGCTCACAGACCCTGCACGCCACCGGCTACGCCATGGGCGTCGCCAAGGACGGCGCGGACTCCGCGGTGATCGCGTACTTCGGGGACGGCGCCTCCAGTCAGGGCGACGTGGCCGAGTCGTTCACCTTCTCAGCCGTCTACAACGCGCCCGTCGTCTTCTTCTGCCAGAACAACCAGTGGGCGATCTCCGAGCCGACCGAGAAGCAGACCCGTGTGCCGCTCTACCAGCGCGCGCAGGGGTTCGGCTTCCCCGGCATTCGTGTCGACGGCAACGACGTCCTGGCGTGCCTGGCCGTCACCCGCTCCGCGCTGGAGCGGGCGCGCCGGGGCGAGGGGCCGACGCTGGTCGAGGCGTTCACGTACCGGATGGGCGCGCACACCACCTCCGACGACCCGACGAAGTACCGCGCGGACGAGGAGACGGAGGCGTGGGAGGCGAAGGACCCGATCCTGCGGCTGCGCCGGTACCTGGAGCGCGAGGGCCAGGCGGACGAGGCGTTCTTCGCGGAGCTGGACGAGGAGAGCGAGACCCTCGGAAAGCGGGTACGTGAAGTGGTGCGGGCGATGCCGCAGCCGGACTCCATGGCGATCTTCGACCATGTCTACGCCGACGGGAACGCGCTCGTGGACGAGGAGCGGGCGGGGTTCGCGGCGTACCAGGCGTCGTTCGCGGATTCCGGGTCCGGATCCGCCGGATCCGCCGGTACCGGGTCCGCTGGTTCCGCCGAGGGGGAGAACTGATCATGTCGGCATCCGTACAGACAGGCGCGCCGGGCGGCGCCCGGAGTGACGTCCGGAAACTCCCGATCGCGAAGGCGATCAACGAGTCGCTGCGCAAGGCGCTCGAAACCGACCCCAAGGTCCTGATCATGGGCGAGGACGTCGGCAAGCTCGGCGGTGTCTTCCGCGTCACGGACGGCCTCCAGAAGGACTTCGGCGAAGGCCGGGTCATCGACACCCCGCTCGCCGAGTCCGGCATCGTCGGCACGGCCATCGGGCTGGCGCTGCGCGGCTACCGGCCGGTGGTGGAGATCCAGTTCGACGGCTTCGTCTTCCCGGCGTACGACCAGATCGTCACGCAGCTCGCGAAGTTGCACGCCCGCTCGCTCGGCAAGATCAAGATGCCGGTCGTGATCCGTATCCCGTACGGCGGCGGCATCGGTGCAGTCGAGCACCACAGCGAGTCGCCCGAGGCGCTGTTCGCGCACGTGGCGGGGTTGAAGATCGTCTCGCCGTCCACGGCGTCGGACGCGTACTGGATGATGCAGCAGGCCATCCAGAGCGACGACCCGGTGATCTTCTTCGAGCCGAAGCGCCGCTACTGGGACAAGGGCGAGGTCAGCACGGAGACCATTCCCGCCCCCCTCCACGGGGCGCGGGTGGCCCGGGACGGCACGGATCTGACCCTGGTGGCGTACGGCCCGATGGTGAAGGTCTGCCTGGAGGCGGCGGCCGCCGCGGCCGAGGAGGGCAAGTCGCTGGAGGTCGTCGACCTCCGGTCGATGTCCCCGATCGACTTCGACACGGTCCAGACGTCGGTGGAGAAGACGCGCCGCCTGGTCGTCGTGCACGAGGCGCCGGTCTTCTTCGGTTCGGGCGCGGAGATCGCCGCCCGCATCACGGAGCGGTGCTTCTACCACCTGGAGGCCCCCGTGCTGCGGGTCGGCGGCTACCACGCGCCGTATCCGCCGGCCCGGCTGGAGGACGAGTACCTCCCGGGCCTGGACCGGGTGCTCGACGCCGTCGACCGCTCGCTCGCGTACTGAGGAGTGCCGTGACCATGACTGCTGAAACCTCCGCCCGGTACCGGGAGTTCAAGATGCCCGACGTGGGCGAGGGGCTCACGGAGGCGGAGATCCTCAAGTGGTACGTACAGCCGGGCGACTCCGTCACGGACGGCCAGGTCGTCTGCGAGGTGGAGACGGCGAAGGCGGCCGTCGAGCTGCCCATTCCGTACGACGGGGTGGTGCGCGAGCTGCGCTTCGAGGAGGGCGCCACGGTGGACGTGGGCGCGTCCATCATCACGGTCGACGTGGCGCCGGGGAGCGACGAGGCGCCGCCTCCTGCGGCTCCGCCGGCCCCCGCGGCTTCCGGGAAGGCGCCGGAGGCCCCGGCGGCCGGGCCCGCGGGTGGCGGCCGTACGCCGGTGCTCGTCGGCTACGGGGTCGCCGAGGCGTCGACGAAGCGACGGCCGCGCAAGGGCGGCACCCCGACGGCCGCTCCGACCGCCTCTGCTCCCTCGGCCACCCCTGAGGCCTCGGTGCCCGGGCAGGTGAACGGTCACGCGGGTACGGCGTCGGCTCCCGCGCGCCCGCTGGCCAAGCCGCCCGTACGGAAGCTCGCCAAGGACCTCGGCGTGGACCTGGCGACGGTGACGCCGTCGGGCCCGGACGGGATCATCACCCGCGAGGACGTCCACGCGGCGACGGCCCCGGTACGGGAGCGGCCCGAGGCCCCGGCGGCGGCTGCCGCGCCGTCCCAGGCCCCGGCACCGGCTTCGGTTGTCGCATCCGCCGCGGACTCCTCCGGCACCGCCCGGGAGACCCGTATCCCCGTCAAGGGCGTACGGAAGGCCACGGCCGCCGCGATGGTGGGCAGCGCCTTCACCGCGCCGCATGTCACGGAGTTCCTGACCGTCGACGTGACCCGCACGATGAAGCTGGTCGAGGAGCTGAAGTCCGACAAGGACATGGCGGGTGTGCGGGTCGGCCCGCTGCTCCTCGTCGCCAAGGCGGTCCTGGTCGCCCTCAAGCGTCACCCCGACGTCAACGCGGCGTGGGACGAGGCCAACCAGGAGATCGTGCTCAAGCACTACGTCAACCTGGGCATCGCGGCGGCGACCCCGCGCGGTCTGATCGTGCCGAACATCAAGGACGCGCACGACAAGACGCTGCCGCGGCTGGCCGAGGCGCTGGGGGAGCTGATCACCACGGCCCGTGAGGGCCGGACGACCCCGGCGGCGATGCAGGGCGGCACGGTGACCATCACCAACGTCGGCGTCTTCGGGGTCGACACCGGTACGCCGATCCTGAACCCGGGCGAGTCCGCGATCCTCGCGGTCGGCTCGATCAGGCCCCAGCCCTGGGTCCACAAGGGCAAGGTCAGGCCACGCCAGCTCACGACCCTGGCGCTCTCCTTCGACCACCGGCTGATCGACGGGGCGCTGGGCTCGATGTTCCTCGCCGACATCGGGGCGGTCCTGGAGCAGCCGAAGCGCCTGATCACCTGGGCGTGAGGAGTCGGGTCGACGGAGGACGGGGGACGGCCGGACCGCGAGGTCCGGCCGTCCTCTTGTCGTACCGCCTGCTCAAAGCATGCGACCCGCTCAGTCGCGCTGCGCCTGCGACGGGAGCGTACGGAGCTTCATCGTCTTCGCGGTCGAAGCGCCGAAGCCGTGGTCGAGGATCTTCGCCGCGTCCTTGTAGCGGTCGGAACCGTTCAGGATGACGCCGACGAGCGTCTTGCTGCCGCGCGTCGCCGCGAACACCAGGCAGGGCCCGGCGGCGGTGCCCGTGCCGGTCTTGATGCCGATGGCGCCGCTGTAGGAGCCGAGCAGCTGGTTGGTGTTGTACCAGGTGTAGGTGCGCGTGCCGCCGTTCGCGGCCGGGGCCGTGGTCTTGTACGACGTGGCCTTGACGACCGCGCGGAAGTTCGCGTTCTTCATGGCGTACTGCGCGATCTTCGCCAGGTCGCGCGGCGTCGTGTAGTTGTTGCCGCCGCCCGAGATGCCGTCGAAGGAGTCGAACTTGGTGTTGGTGAGCTTCAGTTCCTTGGCCTTCGCGTTCATCTTCGCGATGAACGACTTCGTACGGGCCGCGTTGGTGGTGCCGGTGCCGTACGTGTCCGCGAGGGCGTACGCCGCGTCGCAGCCGGAGGGCAGCATCGTCCCGTACAGCAACTGACGGACGGTGATCTTGTCGCCGGTGCGCAGGTCGGCGGTGCTCGCGCCCTCCTTGACGACGTAGTCGCGGTACGCCTGCTTGACGGTCACCTTGCGGTTGAGGTCAACGCCCTTGGTGCTGAGCACCACGGCGGCCGTCATGATCTTCGTCGTGCTCGCCATCTGGCGCCGCGTGTCGGCGGCCTTGCTGTAAACCGTCGCGCTGGACGTGTTGTTCAGCAGGAACGCGCCCTTGGCGGTGACGGTCGGGGCGGCTGCTGCTGCTGCCGGGGCGGCGGTCGCCGCCTGCGCGGGCGCGGACAGCGCGGAGACGGAGAGCAGGGCGCCGGCGCTGAGGGCGATCACGGCCGACCTGCGCACGCCCGGGTGGGTGGATATCAAGGAAACACTCCGAGTTCGCGGATGCGGTGAAATGCGGTCAAATGCATCTGGTGTGCAGCGAAATGGGACCGTTCTGGGCTCCGATGGAAGTGAGGCGTCCCGAAAGGAGACCTGTGAAGGCACCGGAGAGATGCACGGATCAAGGTAATCATTTCGGAAAAGGCGATCTGCACCCACCTCAGGGGCCGGACTGTCCGGACCTTCCCGATGGACCGGGCGGGCCGGATGTGAGGCGGGCCGCCGAGGCGATCGTGGCGCGCGCCTCGTGCTCGGTCAGGCCCGTGCGGACGGCCGCGTCCACCAGCGCCCGCGCGAGCGCGTCGCCGAAGCCGTGCTCGTACGCCCGGCAGGCGGCCCAGAACAGCCGCGTGTTGCGCTGCCCCTCGTGCGCCGCGAGTACGAACTGCACCAGGCCGTGGCCGCGCGCGGGCCGCTCCTGCCCGTGGCGGGGCCCGGCCGGGGGTGTGAGCAGCCGCAGCAGCGCCCGCGGGCAGGGTGCGGGCGCGAGCCCCGCCGTCCCCGGGGCGAGCCGGTAGGCGCCGCGTGCGGTGACCGAGCCGGGGCCCACGAGGTAGCCGCCCGCGCCGCGCACGTCGATGCCGGGTGCGAGCCGGCCGGCGGAGTTGGGCACGACGACGTCCGGCGGGCCGGTCAGCCAGAGGTGCCGGCCGCCGCTGGGCGTCAGGACGACCACCGTCTCCGGCAGCGTGAAGAGGTGCTGGAAGGCGAGGTGCTGGAGCGCCGCCACGGAGTCCGGCGTGGGGTCGTGCGGAGGGTCCCGGAACGGATCCGTCGGCGGATGGTGCGCCGGGCCCCGTACGTGGCCCCGTAGGGGGTCTCGTACGGGGTCGGAGGTGGCGGCCCCGGTCGCCGGGCCGATGTCGAGGTCGATACCGATGAGCTGGTGCGGCGGCCGGCCGCAGGCGATGCCGTACCCCGTGGCCCAGGGCGCGGCGGCGAACAGCGCGCGCACCCGCGCCGGGTCGGTCGTGGCGTCGTGCACGCCGTGGCCGGGGCGCCCGCACTCACCGCGGCAGGGGACGGGTGCGGGCCCGCCCCGGTGCGGTGAGCGCAGGGCGGGGAGCTTGCCGGGCGACAGGGGGAAGACGGAGAGCCCGCGCTCGGCGGCGGACAGGGCGTGCGCGAGGGCCGGGGTGGCGGTGTGCCGGACGCTGGTGGCCATGGATCCATGTTCGTACAGACGTTCGAAGAAAGGAAGAGGGAGGGTGGGAGAGCGGTACGGGAAGGGGGTCACGCCGGTGGATTTGGCCACCGGGGCGGGCGGGGCCGGGGGGCTGCTGAAAACGCTTCACCCCTTGGGGTGGAAGGGGTCCGGTGCGTACCCTCTCGCGCCGTTCCGGTGCGCGTGAGGCGGAACGGGGCTTTGGGGGCGCATTGGGGGTTTATCGACTTGTCCTCACGCTTGCGAGGGAATCGGGTCCTCCGGGGTGGTTCCGGCCGGATTCCTTGGGCAATTCTGAGGTCGCGACGTCGCCGGCAAGACCGGGTCGGCCGGCCGGCCACCCGGGTTCGAAAAGCACTTCCCGCCGTACTTCTGGTTCCTGGAGGAAAAGACATGGCAAGCTTCCGTACCGCTCGTACCTTCGCCGCTGTCGCCGCGCTGCCGCTGGCCGCCGCACTCTTCACCGGGGTTGCCAGCGCCGACAACGGCGCCGTCTCCAACGACGGATCGAACGCCAGCGCGGCGTCGATCAGTGGCAGCGGTGTGGGCGGTCACAACTTCGGCAACTCGACGACCACGCAGCAGGTGGCCACGGGTGACGGAGCGTCCAACCAGAACAACACCGCGAGTGTGGTGGGCTCGGGCTTCACCTCGATCGACCAGTCGAACGAGAACATCTCGGTGAATTTCACCCACCTCTGGTGGTGAACACGGCCCGACGGGGGGCGTGACTGAGGGGTGAACGACGTCCTGCGCGACGGTGCTTCGGCACCGTCGCGCAGCCGTATGTCCGGCACCGGCACCGTGTCCGGCACGGTGCCCGGTGCCCTGCCCGAGGCCGGTGCCGGGGAGGAGCCCCTACAGTCCGCGCGGGCTCTCCTCCACCTTCAGGAGGTGGCGGCACCCCCGCCCCTACACCCTGAGGCGGAGACGGCTTCGGGACCTGGGGCCGATCCCCCGGGCGGGCCCCGCTCCTAGCGTGGAGCCATGACCACGTCTGTCTGCCCGAGCGCTTCCACAGCCGCCGAGCCGGCCGCCAAGTCGGCCGCGCAGTACTCGCCGTACGCCACCCGTGCGCCGTACCCGCCCTATGCGTCGTTCTCGTCGTACGTACGGGCGCGGGGGCCCGTGCTGCTGCGTACCGCACGCTCGCTCACCGCCAACCCCTCCGACGCGGAGGACCTGCTCCAGACGGCGCTCACCAAGACGTACGTCGCCTGGGACCGGATCGAGGACCACCGGGCCCTGGACGGCTATGTCCGCCGGGCCCTGCTGAACACCCGCACCTCGCAGTGGCGCAAGCGCAAGGTCGACGAGTTCGCCTGCGAGGAGCTGCCCGAACCCGCGGGCGTGCCGGAACCCGACCCCGCCGACCGGCAGGTGCTGCACGACGCGATGTGGCGGGCGGTGACGAGACTTCCCGACCGCCAGCGGGCCATGGTGGTCCTGCGGTACTACGAGGACCTCAGTGAGGCGCAGACCGCCGAGGTCCTCGGCGTCTCGGTCGGTACGGTCAAGAGCGCCGTGTCCCGCGCGCTCGGCAAACTCCGTGAGGACCCGGAACTCTCCCCCGCACGCTGATGGCGGCCCGTTCGGATTCCCGTCGCCCCGGCCGGATCCCCGTCCGGGGGAGGTCGGGGGGAAGCCAGGGGGAAGCCAGGGGATGGACCAGGGCGGTCCGGGGCGTCCGGGGTAGTGACATACCGATCGGTACGCGCGCAGAATCTCGGCAGCGAAACATTGCCGCAACGTGAAGCGGCGGAACGTGAAGCGGCGCAACGTGACGCGACGGCATGTGACGCGACGACATGTGACGAGATGTGACGCGACGCGACGAGTTCGCGACGCCAACGCCCACCGGGAGGACGCCGTGCTGAGCACCATGCAGGACGTACCGCTGACTGTGACCCGCATCCTGCACCACGGGATGACCATCCACGGAACGTCACAGGTCATCACCTGGACCGGTGGGAGCGAACCGCAGCGCCGCAGCTTCGCCGAGGTCGGCGGGCGCGCGACCCAGCTCGCCGGCGCCCTGCGCGACGCGCTCGGCGTCACCGGCGACGAACGGGTCGCGACCCTCCTGTGGAACAACTCGGAGCACGTCGAGGCGTACTTCGCGATCCCCGCCATGGGCGCGGTCCTCCACACGCTCAATCTCCGTCTCCCGCCCGAACAGCTCGTCTGGATCGTCAACCACGCCGCCGACCGCGTGGTGATCGTGAACGGCTCGCTCCTCCCGCTGCTCGCCCCGCTCCTCCCGCACCTGCCCACCGTCGAGCACGTCGTCGTCGCCGGCCCCGGCGACCGCACCGCGCTGGACGAGGCCGTGGCGGCGCGCACGGCGGCCGGGGTGCCCGTACAGGTGCACGCGTACGAGGAGCTGATCGCCGGCCGGCCCACCGCCTTCGACGCCTTCGACTGGCCCGAGCTGGACGAACGGTCCGCGGCGGCCATGTGCTACACCTCGGGCACCACCGGCGACCCCAAGGGTGTCGCCTTCTCCCACCGCTCCATCTACCTGCACTCGATGCAGGTCAACATGGCCGAGTCGATGGGGCTGACGGACCAGGACACCACGCTGATCGTCGTGCCCCAGTTCCATGTGAACGCCTGGGGGCTGCCGCACGCGACGTTCATGACCGGCGTCAGCATGCTGATGCCCGACCGCTTCCTCCAGCCCGGCCCGCTCGCCGAGATGATCGAGCGCGAGCGGCCCACCCACGCCGCCGCCGTCCCGACCATCTGGCAGGGACTGCTCGCCGAGATCGCCGACCGCCCCCGCGACCTGACCTCCATGGCCCGCGTCACCATCGGCGGCTCGGCCTGCCCGCCGGCCCTGATGGAGGCGTACGACAAGCTCGGCGTACGGCTCTGCCAGGCCTGGGGCATGACGGAGACCTCACCGCTCGGCACGATGTCCCACCCGCCCGCCGGCCTCACCGCCGAGGAGGCGTGGCCGTACCGCGTCACGCAGGGCCGCTTCCCGGCCGGCGTGGAGGCGCGGGTCGCCGGTCCCGACGGCGGCTTCCAGCCCTGGGACGGCGAGTCGGCCGGTGAGCTGGAGGTACGCGGACCGTGGGTCGCGGGGGCGTACTACGGGGGCGCGGGCGACGAGCCGTTCAGGCCGGCGGACAAGTTCAGCGAGGACGGCTGGCTGCGCACCGGTGACGTCGGCGTGATCAGCCCGGACGGCTATCTCACGCTCACCGACCGGGCGAAGGACGTCATCAAGTCGGGCGGCGAGTGGATCTCCAGCGTGGAGCTGGAGAACGCGCTGATGGCGCACCCGGACGTGGCGGAGGCGGCGGTGGTCGCCGTACCGGACGAGAGGTGGGGCGAGAGGCCGCTCGCGACGGTCGTCCTCAGGGAGGGCGCGAGCGCCGGCTACGCGGAGCTGAAGGAGTTCCTCGCCGGGAAGATCGCGAAGTGGCAGGTGCCTGAGCGGTGGTCGGTGGTGGCCGCGGTGCCGAAGACGAGCGTCGGGAAGTTCGACAAAAAGGTGATCCGCAAGCAGTACGCGGACGGCGAGCTGGACGTGACGCGGCTGTAGCCGGACGTGACGCGGCTGCGGGCGACTTACGGTCGCCCACAGCCACAGCCACAGGCAGCGGATCGGAAGCCAGAGGTCAGTTGGTCCCGATCTTGGCGAGGAGGTCGACGATCCGGTCCTGCACCTCGGCGCTCGTGGAGCGCTCGGCGAGGAACAACACGGTCTCGCCGGAGCTGAGCCGCGGCAGCTCCGCCTCGTCGATGCCGGCCGAGGTGTATATGACCAGCGGGGTCCGGTTCAACTGGCCGTTCGCGCGCAGCCAGTCGATGATCCCCGCGCGCCGGCGCCGTACCTGCATCAGGTCCATGACCACCAGGTTCGGCCGCATCTGGGCGGCGAGGTTGACGGCGTCGTTGTCGTTCGCGGCGCGCGAGACCTGGAGTCCGCGCCGCTCCAGCGTCTCCGTCAGGGCGAGCGCGATCTCCTCGTGCTCCTCGATCACCAGCACGCGCGAGGGGTGCTGTTCGCTGTCGCGCGGCGCCAGGGCCTTGAGGAGTACGGCGGGGTCGGCACCGTACGCCGCCTCCCTGGTCGCCTGGCCGAGTCCCGCCGTCACCAGGACGGGGACCTCGGCGGCGACCGCTGCCTGGCGCAGCGACTGGAGCGCCGTACGGGTGATGGGGCCGGTCAGCGGGTCGACGAACAGGGCGGCGGGGAACGCGGCGATCTGCGCGGCGACCTCCTCGCGGGAGTGCACGACGACCGGCCGGTAGCCGCGGTCGCTCAGCGCCTGCTGCGTCAGGACGTCCGGCGCGGGCCAGACGAGCAGACGGCGCGGGTTGTCGAGGGGCTCGGGCGGGAGTTCGTCGTCGACGGGCTGCGGCTGGGGGCGGTTGGCGACCTCGACCGCGCCGCCGGGGCCGTCCAGCGGCTCGGGACCCTCGGCGCCCTCGTCGGGCGCGCCTATGGCGTACGAGCGGCCCGCGGCCTGGGCGGTGGGGAGGCGCAGTCCGCCGCCCTGGGTGGCGCCGTTGGGGACCGGGGTGACGGGGAGACGGCCCCCGAGGGTCTGGTGCTGCGGTTGTGACGGGGGCTGAGGCTGCTGAGGCTGTGTCTGGGGGGACGCGGCCGTCGTCAGGTCGGGGTGCTCGGTCCCGGCGGGCGGGGTGCCGAGCTTGCGGCGCCTGCCGGAGGGCGAGGACGCCGACTGACCCTGCTGACCCGGCTGCTGCCCCTGCGGGGGGAGCTGCTGGGTGAAGGGCACGCCCTGGCCGAGCGTGCGCACGCTGAAGGCGCGGCTCTGGGTGGAGTCCGGCGGGGCGGGCGCCTCCTCCGGCAGGGGCTGCGCGGGCGGCAGCGGCTGGTGCGCGCCGCGCCGGGGGTGCGGTACGGAGGACTCGACGGACGGCTCCGAGGCGGAGACCGACGCGGTGGGCGCGGGGCCCGGTGCCGGGGCGGGCCGGGGTGCCTCGGGCGCCGGTTCGGGTACGGGCTCGGGGAGGGGAGCCGGTCCGTGGGCTTCGGGTGCGGGCTCCTCGGGCCAGCCCGGCGGCGGCGACATGAACCCGAAGCCGGAAGTCGTGGGCATGCCCTGCCCGTTGGTCTCCTGGCCGTTGATCCCTTGCCGGTCGGCCTCCTGCCCGCTGGTCGCTCCTCCCGCCGCCTGGCCGGTGGTCTGCCGGGGGAAGGCGCTGACCGGAGCGGCCGGTACGGGGCTGCCCCAGCCGTTCGGGTCGGCCGTCACGCCCGCCTCGGCGGCGGGCATCGGGGCGGGGGCGGGAATCGCCCCGGGAACAGGCGCGGGCGCGGGGCCCGGCTGGGCGCGGCGCCGCCCCGCCGTGGGCAGGGGGTGCGGCTGGGGCGGGGTGTGGTCCTCGTCCGGAACCGTACGTACGGCGTCGTGGCGGGCCGGCGGCGCGGCGTCCGGGAGGGGCGGGGGCGTGGGGGCGGGTACCGGCGCCGGCGAGGGTGCCGGAACCCTGCGGTCCGCTTCGGCCGGCGGCAGCGCGAACGCGCTGCGCGCGCTCTCCGCCTCGGCGGGGGGCGGGACGCGCCGGTCCTGCGCGGGCGCGAGCGCCCGACGCGCGCGGCGCCCGGCGGACTGCGACTGCGCGGCCGCCGGCGCGGGGCCCACGGCGGCGGGAGGCGCGACAGGAGCGCCCTGCCCCCTCTGCCCCCCCTGAACAGCCTGCTCCCCGAGCTCAGGAGCGGGCGGCCCGGACGGCACCGACGGCCCGGACGGCAGCGCGGGAAGCGCCCGCTGCCCGCTGTGGCGCGCGCGGCGCCCGCTGCCCGGCTCGACCGGTACGCCCGCGGGCGGTACCGCCTGGCCGAGCGCCGCGCGCCCGGTCGGATGCGCCCCTTCGGAAGCGGTGACCACCGACCCCTCGGAGGGCGCGGACGCGGGCGTGCCGCTCGTCAGCGCGACGGCGGAACCGGGCCCGGGAGCCGCGTCCTCGGCCGGGCTGGGCCGCCCGCGCCGCCGCCCCGTACCGCCTCCGGCACCGGTGCCGACCTCGCCCGTACCGCCCTCCGTACCCTCGACGCCACCGCCCAGGCCGACTCCGGCACCGTCCGTACCGTCGGCACCGCCCATGGTGTCCGCGCCGGATGCGATCGCGCGGGCCCTGCGCCGTCCCGTGGGTTCCTGCTCGCCCGTGTCCTCCGCCGGGGAGTCCAGGAACGCGTCCGTCGTCGCCCGCCGCGCGCGCCGCCTGCCGCCGCCCGAGGTCCCGGGGCCCTGCCCGGGCTCCGGGTGCGGCGAAGGCGCCTGGTGCTGCGGCTCGTCCCCACCGGGGTGCACGGGCGGCGGCGGAACCGCCCCCGAACCCTCGCCCAGCGGCAGCTCCAGCACGAACGCGCTGCCGTTCATCCCGGGCACCTCGTGGGTCTGCAGGACCCCGCCGTGCGCCCGTACGATCCCGCGCACGATCGGCTCGTGCACCGGGTCGCCCCCGGCGAACGGCCCGCGCACCTCGATCCGTACGACGTCACCGCGCTGCGCGGCTGCCACCACGATGGTCGAGTCGACGTAACCGCCGTCCGGCATCGCCTTCGTACGGCCCGTCGAGTCGACCCCGGCCACATCCGCGACGAGATGCGCGAGGGCCGTCGCCAGCCGGACGCCGTCCACCTCGGCCTCGATCGGCGGGGCGTGCACCGCGAACTGCGCCCGGCCAGGACCGATCAGCTCCACCGCGCCCTCGACACCGGCCGCCACGACCCCGTCGAGCAGGGTGTTCACCTTGGTGAGCCGCTCCGTGCCGGCGTCGAGCCGCTGATAGCCGAGGACGTTGTCGACGAGCGTCGTCATCCGGGCGTACCCGGCGGCGAGATGGTGCAGGATCTGGTTGGCCTCGGGCCAGAGGTGGCCCGCCGGGTCGGCGGCGAGGGTGGTCAGTTCGCCGCGCAGCTCCTCCAGCGGCCCGCGCAGCGCCTCGCCGAGCACGGCGGTGAGCTGGGTGTGCCGGCCCGCGACATCCCCGTACCGCTCCGTCAGCCCCTCGATCTCGGCCGCGTACCGGTCACTGCGGTCGGCCAGCTCCGCGGCGTGGCGCTCCTCGGCGGCGGCCAGTTCGGCGGTGAGCCGGTCGGTCGTCTCCGTCAGCTCGGCGGTGAGCCGCTCGTCGGTCTCGGCCACCTCCGCGGTACGCCGTTCCTCGGCTGCGGCCAGTTCGGCGGCGTGCTGCTCGATGAGTTCGTCGTACGGGCGCCGGTCGGTGAAGGTCATCACGGCGCCGACGAGCTGATCGCCGTCGCGCACCGGAGCGGTCGTCAGATCGACCGGCACCTTCTTGCCGCCCTTGGCCCACAGCACCTGCCCGCGCACCCGGTGCTTGCGGCCGGAACGGAGCGTGTCCGCGAGCGGGGACTCCTCGTACGGGAACGGCTCGCCCTCCGCGCGCGAGTGCAGGATCAGCGGGTGCAGTTCCTGGCCGCCCAGATCGCTCGCGCGGTGGCCGAGGATCTGCGCGGCGGCCGGGTTGACGAGCACGACCCGCCCATCGGTGTCCGTACCGACGACACCCTCCGACGCGGCGCGCAGGATCATCTCCGTCTGCCGCTGCGAACGCGCCAGCTCGGCCTCGGTGTCCATCGTCCCCGACAGGTCCCGTACGACGATCATGAGCAGCTCGTCGCCGGTGTAGCTGTGCGAGTCGTTGTACGCGTCCCGGCCGTCCTCCAGGCTCGCGCTGGTCACTTCGGCCGGGAACTCCCCGCCGTCCGTGCGCCGCGCCATCATGCGCGTGGGCTTCGTACGGCCGCGGGCGTCGGCCGAGGCGGGACGCCGCATCGAACCGGGGATCAGCTTCGAGTCGAACTCGGGCAGCAGATCGAGCAGCCCCCGGCCGACCAGCGCCGTGCCGGGGGTCTCGAACATCTCCAGGGCGATGGTGTTGGCGTTGACGACCGTGCCGTTGGCGTTGACGAGCACCAAGCCGTCGGGGAGTGCGTCGAGTATCGCCGCGAGGCGAGCAGCGCCTCGGGATGGCCTGCTGCTCACGACGACGCTTCCTCCCTGAACCACTGCACCTTGCGGACGGCCGCACCCATCTTGCCTCTCGGCTCCCGGCCTGTCACTGATGGGAGTCTAAGGGCTGGAAGAGGCGTGGTGACGGCGGATGAGGGCTACCTCTCGCCGAGGCCACGGCCGGAGCGTGCGCCCGCGGCCCACGTCTACCCGGCGTTCCCGGGAAGAACCGGCTCCAGCGACCGCCAGCGGGAGATCTCGCAGCCGTTCTTCTTGTTGAAGGAGGCGTCGACGGAGCGCCCCTGCCAGGTCCCGGTGACCCGGGCGGTGGCGTCACCTCCGTACTGCATGGTGCACGCGGCATTCCGGCCGACCGGCGCGAACGGGTCCTGACTCCCCCCGGCCAGCTCCGCCAGCCGGTCGCAGGCGGCCCGCGCCCGCTGATGCGTCCCGCCGACGGGCCGGCAGGTCAGCCGGTACGTACCGTCGGACCCGGCGACCCCGGAGCCCGCGACGGAGACGGTGAGCCGGTCACCGGGCGCCGCGGCCTGCGGCCACGCCTCCTCGGAGAGCGGCAGCGGTACGGGGGCGAGCGGGGCGCCGGTGGCGGCGACGGGCGTACCGGCGAGGGCGGCGGACACGGCGACACCGAGAACAAGGAGACGCAGACGCGGCATGGGGGCTCCTGACAGTGACCTGACCTGACGGACAACACCGGACCCGACGCCCGGCCCCCTGCTTAACGCGCGCGGGCCCCCGGCGTTGCGCACGGGAATGCGCTTTGCCCTGCGGCCCACCTGCCTAGTACCGTGAGGAGCGATTGGTGACACCCCACCTGGCTGTGTCATCATCTGCACGCACCGTTTCGCGCCCGCGCGATCCGGAGCTGGAGGCGTCGCCTAGTCCGGTCTATGGCGCCGCACTGCTAATGCGGTTTGGGTCTTAAAGCCCATCGAGGGTTCAAATCCCTCCGCCTCCGCGTGTTGATCACCGAAGCCCCGGCCCCACGGCCGGGGCTTCGGCCGTTCTCCGGGATTTTCGGCATCTTCGCAGCTCAGCGGGGGTGCGGGGAATGGATTTCACGTGACGCCGCAGGTCATGTAATGTTGTTCTCGCAACGCCGACCGGGAAGAAAAGCCCGGAACGCCAAGCACTCGTAGCTTAACGGATAGAGCATCTGACTACGGATCAGAAGGTTGCAGGTTCGAATCCTGCCGAGTGCACACAGATGAGAGGCCCCCTGGAGTGATTCCAGGGGGCCTCTGACATCAACCGGTGACATCAACGCCACCGGAAGCGGCGCTCAGTCTTTGCTGGCCGGCTTCGCTTCCCCCTTCGAATCCTCGTCGGGCTCACCGGGTCCGAGGGCGTCGTCCATGCGTTCCGCGGCGGCTCGCAGCGTCGTACTCATCACGTGCGCGTACGTGTCGAGCGTCATGGTGATGGTGCTGTGGCCGAGCGTCTCCATAATCGTGCGTGCATCCACCCTCTGTGCGAGAAGCAGCGACGCGCAGGTGTGCCGGAGATCGTGAACACGTACCCGCCGGACCTTCGCGTCCCTGCACAGGATGGTCAACATCCGGCAGCATGAGCGCTTTCCCTCCGGCCCTTCCCTGTCCGCGCCCCTGAGGCAGCACAGGCACGCGCCCTTGAACTCCGCGAGGAAGCGGCGTACGTCTGCCGGTGACAGCCGGTTCAGACGCTTCTTGCCGAGCGCCGGGCGGATGTACAGCCTGGCCAGTCCCTCGTAACTGTTGGGCGTGGCGGGGGTCTGGGCCAAGCTGAGGTAAGTGGTGGGAAGCGTAGAGGCGGAAGGCGCGGTCTGCACCAGCAAGATGGTTCGCTTATCCGCTTGACTCTTCCTGAAGAGATAGATCGAGCAACGCGTAGCTGCGGTGTTCCCGCCCACCTGGTGACCGAGCTGTGAGGACGTGCACGTCGGCGGTCACCTGGCGCTGTGCGTACGCAGCCACGAGTGCGGTGACATCCTCCTTCGAGGTCCGAATGACCACCACGCCAATGCCCTCCACTTCGATCTCGATTACTCCTCGAAGCTTGCTGCCACCAACGACTGTCCCCTCTAGACGGGTGTTGGCGTCTTCCACCTGTGCGGCCCGTAGCGCACTGCGGCATCGCTCAGCACTCTCCGAGCTGAAGGAAGTCCGCCGTGCGGTCGCCTTTGTCTCCCAGCTGAGAGTGACGTCCGTACCCGAAGAAGCAAGCACATCAGACAATTCGGATAGATGCTTGATTACTCGACGCCCCAACGGCAGTGCAGCGTCCAAGACTGCATCTTCCGCCCCGGCCCCGGAGCTCGCACGGTCAGCCACGTCAAAGATCCTGTTGATAGCCTTGTCCAACAGTATGTCGGTTCCCAAGCCGGGCAGCTCAGCTTGCCCCAGGTCCGCTGCTCCTTCCAAGACCATGCCGTAAGACGACGCGAAGACAGGCCCGGAGAAGAGCTTGGTTGCTCGTTGAATCCCTCTGGGTACGGGCCCGGCATCTCGTGTGGGGTGCAAGTCATCGATCGCGTTGGCAACGGACTGGACAGCCGTTTGCAAGGCGCGTAGCCAGTCCCCCAGGACAGCCGACTCGACTTGGTTGGCACGTACAGTCTCGCCATCCAGGGCAAAGCGAAGGATGGGGCGGCCAGGACGGTCAAAAAGTTCCGTGCCGGCCTCGGTATGAAGTGAGCGCGCGATACGCCTGAGCTGGGCCGATCGCAGCTCGGGCATTGTCCGAGGCACTGGCTTCTCTGACGACTCCGAGCGCCTGGCTGCTAGCCAAGCACGGATGGCCTTCTTATCCGTAGTGTCAGGCAAGCTTTGAGGAGTGCTCACAGTGCCACCTCCACGTAGCCCCTGCGCTGGCCTTGCCCAGCGCGGCAACGCTGCCAGATTTCGTCGTAGAGACCAAGCATCTGGAAGACCTCACTGTCTCCCGCCGCCATCGCTCCCACCGTACCCAGGTCCTGGAAGTCCACTGTGGAGGGCAGGCTCAGCAGGTAGGCGTCGATGCGCATGCCGTGCTTCACACACCACTCTGAGCTGTACTGAGTTTCGTAGAGTCCGGTGATCTTGGCTCAGGCGGACTGCGGGACTTGTTCCAGGCTCTGCCAGAAGTCCCGTTCGTACTCGG